>NZ_JANOCG010000536.1:0-12989 GCF_031412075.1 Rhizobacter sp. | reverse complement strand
GCCACGGCGAGCACGCCCATGGTCTTGCCGAGCGGCGTTTCGGTCATGGCGGCCGCGAGCATGGCGCCCACGATCACGATGGCCGAAATGGCGTTGGTCACGGCCATCAGCGGCGTGTGCAGCGCGGGGGTCACCGTCCAGACCACGTGGTAACCCACGTAGATGGCGAGCACGAAGATGATGAGGTTGGTTATGGTCGGCGAGATGATGTCCATCCGACGTTCTCCTGTTGTGATTGTCAGAACTTGCGAATTTCTTTGATGCCGTTGCGCTCGTCGAGCAACAGCACCTTCGGCTTGTAGGTCGCTGCTTCGGCCTCGGTCATCGTGGCGTAGGTGCAGATGATCAGCAGGTCACCCACTTGCGCGCGGCGTGCAGCTGCCCCGTTGAGCGAGATCACGCCCGAACCCGGCGCGGCCTTGATGATGTACGTGGAGAAGCGCTCGCCGTTGTTGACGTTGTAGAGCTCGATGCGTTCGAACTCGCGCATGTCGGCCTGCTCCAGCAGCGTGCTGTCGATGCCGCACGAGCCTTCGTAGTGCAGGTCGGCTTCGGTGACGGTGGCGCGGTGCAGTTTGGCCCGCAGCATCACTCGGTTGCTCATTTGCGCTTGACCTCGCCACCTTGGGTCATCAGGCAGGCGGCGACGATGTCGTCGTCCATCGGCACGTTGAACGCGCCTTCCTTGGTGAACACCAGCTTCAGGAAGTCAAGCACGTTGCGTGCATAGAGCGCGCTCGAATCGGCGGCCACCAGTGCGGGCAGGTTGGTCTCACCGACCAGGGTCACGCCGTGCTTCACCACCGTCTTGTTGGCTTCGGTCAGCGGGCAGTTGCCACCTTGTGCCGCGGCCAGGTCGATGACCACCGAGCCCGGCTTCATCGCCTTGACCATCTCTTCGGTCACCAGCACCGGTGCGGCGCGGCCGGGGATCAGCGCGGTGGTGATCACGATGTCGGCTGGAGCGACACGGTTGGCCACCTCGACCTTCTGGCGGTCGAGCCAGCTTTGTGGCATCGGCTTGGCGTAACCGCCCACACCTTCGGCGGCTTCTTTTTCTTCGGCCGTGTCGTACGACACGTCGATGAACTTGGCACCCAGCGACTCGACCTGTTCCTTCACCGAAGGCCGCACGTCGCTGGCCTCGATGACGGCGCCCAGGCGTTTGGCGGTGGCAATGGCCTGCAGGCCGGCCACGCCCACACCGAGGATCACCACGCGCGCGGCTTTCACCGTGCCGGCGGCCGTCATCAGCATGGGGAAGAAACGCTGGTATTTGTCGGCCGCGATCATCACGGCCTTGTAGCCGGCGATGTTGGCCTGCGACGAGAGCACGTCCATGCTCTGCGCGCGGGTGGTGCGCGGTGCGGCTTCGAGCGCGAAGCTCGTGATGCCGGCACCGGCCAGGCGCTGCAGGTTGTCGCGGTCGAAGGGATTGAGCATGCCCACCAGCGCGGCGCCGGTGTTCATCAAGCTGAGCTCGGAGTCGAGCGGCGAGCGCACCTTGAGCACCAAGTCGGCGGCGAAGGCGCCGGCCTGGTCGGTGATTTCAGCGCCTGCGGCCACGTAGGCCTCGTCGGTGACGCTGGCGGCCATGCCGGCCCCCGACTGGATGCGCAGCGTGTGGCCCTGGGCCTTGAGCTTCTTGGCTGTCTCTGGCGTGACGGCAACACGCGTCTCACCGGCCATCGTCTCGAGCGGTACCCCAATCAACATGGATCTGACTCCTCAGTCGCCGACGCAACAGTGACTTGCGCCAAACTTACAAAACACGCGAGCGTAACGCATTGTGAGGGGGCCTTGCCGTAGAACGTCTGATGCCAGCGACACCTACCATCGCGCCATGTCTGAGCGTTGGAAACCGAGTGTCACCGTCGCCGCCATCATCGAGCGCGAGGGTCGCTTTCTGCTGGTGGAAGAAGACACGGTCGAAGGCCTCAAGCTCAACAACCCGGCCGGCCATCTGGAGCCGGGCGAATCGCCGGCAGAGGGTGTGCTGCGCGAGGTGCTGGAAGAAACGGCCTGCCACTTCAGGCCCTCGTGCGTGGTCGGTGTGTACCTGTCGCGCTTCCAGCGGCCCGCCACCGGCGAAGACGTGACCTACCTGCGCATCGCCTACGGCGGCACCGTGAGCGAGCCCGACCCGGCGCTGGTGCTCGACGAAGGCATCGTGCGCACCTTGTGGATGACGCTGCCCGAGCTGCGCGCCAGCCGCGAGCGGCACCGCAGTGGCCTGGTGCTCACCTGCATCGAGGATTACCTGGCCGGCAAGCGCTACCCACTGTCGCTGGTGGTGGCGGACGCCACGCTCTACACGCCCGAGATCAAAAGCTGAGTTGTCTCCGCCGTGACGTCCGTGTCGCGTGCCACTGGCTAAGCTGCTGCGCATGATGCCCGCCGGCTACACGCCACACACCCGACGCAGCCCGCTCACCGACCCGTGGGAACCGCTCTATGCGCGTGAAACCGAGGGCGCGGTGCAGCTCGCACTCGAGCTGCGCGAAGCCCATTGCAACGCTCGCGGCTTTGCCCATGGCGGGCTCCTCACCGCGCTGGCCGACAACGCGATGGGCTTGTCGGCGGTGCGCGAGGCGCGCGCACAAGCCGGTGGCGAAAAGGCCAGCGCCGTGACGGTGTCACTGGCGCTGGACTTCATTGACGCCGCTCAGCAAGGCGAGTGCCTGGAGTTCCAACCCACCGTGCTCAAGGTGGGGCGCACGCTCGCGTTTGTAGAGTGCCGCGTGGTCTGTGGCGAGCGCCTGATCGCACGCGGCAACGCGAGCTTCCGGATGGTCTGACTCAGCCCGTGGTGGCCGTCTCCTGCGAGCGCCGCCACTGCACGATCTCGGCGATGGTGAGGGTGGGCAGGCCGTGCGCCAGCGCAAAGGCGTCGACCTGCTCGCCGCGCGCCATGCTGCCGTCGGGGTTCATCAGTTCGCACAACACGGCCGCGGGCTTCAGCCCGGCCAGACGCATCAGGTCGACCGAGCCTTCGGTGTGGCCATCCCGTTCCAGCACACCACCTGGCTGCGCACGCAGCGGGAACACGTGGCCGGGGCTCACCAGATCAGTGGGCTCGGCATCGTCGGCAATCGCCGCGCGGATGGTGGTCACCCGGTCGGCCGCACTGACGCCGGTGGCCACGCCGTGGCGCGCCTCGATCGATATCGTGAAGGCGGTGCCGTAGCGGCTCTCGTTGTGCGACACCATGGGCGGCAGTTGCAGCCGTTTCAAGGCGTCGTCGGGCAGGCACAGGCAGACGATGCCGCTGCCCTCGCGGATCAAGAGCGCCATGGTCTCGGCGGTGATGCGTTCGGCGGCGACGATCAGATCGGCTTCGTTCTCTCGTTCGTCGTCGTCGAACAAGAGCATGGGCCGGCCGGCGTGCAGCGCACGCAGCACGGCTCGCAGGCGAGACGGGAAGGCATTGAAGCTGGGGTGTTGAGACATTGAAACGCTCCTCGCGTGGGATGGCAAAAAAGCCGGGCGAAAAACATTTCAGGGCGCGCGAACACGCGCACGCCCACGCCGGGGGGCCGGCGAAGCGCGCATGCGTCAGCACATCTTCTTGCATCCGGACTGTGACCGTCGGCCCTGGCATCGCACCAGATCTGCTGACCTTTTCCCTCAGAAGAGAAAAGCGCTCGCGGGCTCACCACCTGAGTGGCCTACCGCCGGTGGGGAATTTCGCCCCGCCCTGAAGACGTGTGCCGGCCTGAGAAGGCTGGCGTGGTCAATTTAGCCAGCCGCCAAGTCCTTGCAAGTCACCCACACGACACGTCGGCCCCCGGGACGTGAAATACGCGTCCTCCCCCCGCGGGGGTGCCGGCCGGCTTGGGGCGGCCCGGCGCTCGGCCGGCCGGCCACCTAAAATCGCTGGCATGAAACCCCAGCGTGTCGTCGTCGGCCTGTCGGGCGGCGTCGATTCGGCCGTCAGTGCGCACCTGCTCAAACAGCAAGGCCATGAGGTCATCGGCATCTTCATGAAAAACTGGGAAGACGATGACGACGACGAATACTGTTCGTCGCGCCAAGACTTTCTCGACGCCGCCAGCGTGGCCGACGTGCTCGGCATCGAGATCGAGCACGTCAACTTCGCCGCCGATTACAAGGACCGGGTGTTCGCCGAGTTCCTGCGCGAGTACCAGGCCGGGCGCACGCCCAACCCCGACGTGTTGTGCAACGCCGAGATCAAGTTCAAGGCCTTCCTCGACCACGCCCTGCGCCTGGGCGCCGAGAAGATCGCCACCGGGCATTACGCACGGGTGCGAGAGCTCAACGGTGAACACCAGCTGCTCAAGGGGCTCGACCCGCTGAAGGACCAGAGCTACTTTTTGCACCGCCTCAGCAAGGCGCAACTGAGCAAGACACTCTTCCCGGTGGGCGAGTTGCCCAAGACCGAGGTGCGACGCATTGCCACCGAGATCGGCCTGCCCAATGCCAAGAAGAAGGACTCAACCGGCATCTGCTTCATCGGCGAGCGCCCCTTCCGCGAGTTCCTCAACCGTTACCTCGCCAACACCCCCGGCCCGATCAAGGACGACCGCGGTCGCCAGGTGGGCGAGCACGTGGGCCTGAGCTTCTACACGCTGGGCCAGCGCAAGGGCATCGGCATTGGCGGTGTCAAGGAAAGCAAGAGCGCCAAGGGCGGCAGCGAGCACGAACCCTGGTTCGTGGCGCGCAAGGACATGGCGGCCAACACGCTCTACATCGTGCAAGGCCACGACCACCCCTGGCTGCTGTCGCACACCCTGGTGGCCGACGACACCAGCTGGGTCGCCGGAAGCGCCCCCGGCCCGCACGCCACCGCCGCCAAAACACGCTACCGCCAGAGCGACGCTGCCTGCGACATCGCCACCGCGAGCGGCGGTTTCAGCCTGCGGTTCGAGCAGGCGCAGTGGGCAGTCACCCCGGGGCAATCGGCCGTGGTCTATGACGGCGAGGTCTGCCTGGGCGGCGGCGTGATCGCCAGCGCCGAGGCCCTGGCGCCCGCCTGAGGCCACCGGGCGCCATGACCCGTGTGAACTGCTGCACGCCCCGGGGTGGCCGGCTCAAGTTGGGCCGGTCAGAGGCCGATACCACACGCAGCGCCCGCCATTCGGTGGGCCAGCCCGTGCCGCCACCGACCATGCCTTCGTTCATTCGCCGTTCTGCCCTTGTTGTGATCTGCGGCGCCACCCCCTTGGCACACGCCGCGGTGGTGAGCGTGAACGTCACCGACGCTGCCGGCCAGCCGCTGGCCGATGCGGTGGTGATGCTCGAGCCGGTCAATGGCAAGTTGCCTGTCAAACCGATGGCGCAGGTCGACATTGCCCAGGCCCAGCGCCAGTTCACGCCCCGGCTCACGGTGGTGACGGTGGGCACGGCAGTGAACTTTCCCAATTTCGACACCGTGCGCCACCACGTGTATTCGTTCTCGCCGATCAAGACCTTCGAGCTGAAGCTCTACGCCGGCGTGCCCAACACGCCGGTCGTGTTCGACAAGCCTGGCGCCGCCGTGCTCGGCTGCAACATCCACGACCGCATGGCGGCCTGGGTGGTGGTGGTCGACACACCCCACCACGCACGCACCAGCGCCAGCGGCGCGGTGCGCATCGATGGGGTGGCCGCCGGCAGCTACCGGCTGCGCGCCTGGCACGCCGGCGTGCCGGCGGGGCAGGAGGCGGCGCCCGTGCTGCTCAGCGTGGCCGCAGCTGGCGCCCAGGCCGAGATCAAGTTGCCCGCGAGCCCGCCGTGAAACTGTTTCCCATTCACCTGCGCGCCTGGATGCACAAATCGCTGAGCGCACGCATCGTGCTGCTCTTCCTGGGCCTGCTGCTGCTGGTGCAGGGCCTGAGCTTCTTTGCCATCCGCGCCACCATCGACCGCAACGCCCGCGCGGCGGTCGCTGAAGACCTGGTGGTCGGCGAGCGGCTGCTCAAGCGGGTGCTCGATCAAAACGCCCAGAAGCTGACCGAAGGCGCCAACCTGCTGGCGGCCGACTACGGCTTTCGCTCGGCCGTCAGCAGCAACGACGCGGCCACCATCGCCGATGTGCTGGCCAACCACGGCGAGCGCATTGGCGCCAGCGTGGCCGTCTTGCTCGACACGAGCTTTCGCCTGCGCGCCGCAGCCCAGCCCGACGTGAGCGGTTTGAAGCCTCTGCTGGACCGCCTGGCCGCCAACGGCGGCAGCGCCAAGCGCGCCAGCGACGTGGTGGTGATCAACAACACGCCCTTCCAGTTTGTGATGGTGCCCTTGCGGGCGCCGGTGCTGGTGGGCTGGGTGTTGATGGGCTTCCCGGTCGACCAGCGACTGCTGGACGAGATGCGCACGCTGTCGTCGCTGCATGTCAGCCTGGAGGTGCAGCGCGACCCGCAGTCGGCCTGGAAGACCACCGTCTCCACGCTGCCCCAGGCGGGCCGCATGGCGCTTGAGCGCCAGAACATCTTCTTGCCTGGCGCGCCGGCGATGAGCCTGCGCCTGCCCGATGGCGAATACAGTGCCCGCGCCGTCGCCCTCGCCGAACCCGGCGGGTCCGCGGTGTCGGCCGTGCTGATGCGCTCGGTGGACGAAGCCGTGGCGCCCTACCGCCAGCTGCAGCTGGGCCTGGCCGTGCTCACCCTGCTCAGCGTGGCGGTGTTCGGTGTGGGCAGTGTGCTCACCGCGCGCCACGTCACCACGCCGTTGCGACGGCTCGCCGCCGCGGCCGAACGCCTGGGCGCCGGCGACTACGCCACGCCGCTCGGCGGCCAGCGCAGCACCGACGAGATCGGCGACCTGGCCCACAGCTTCGAGCGCATGCGCATCAGCGTGGCCGGCCAGCAAGAAGAGATCCTCAAGCTCGCGTACTGGGACAGCCTCACCGGCCTGGCCAACCGCCTGCAGTTCCGCAACGCGGTGATCGAGGCCATGGCGCTGGGCAAGGCTGACGGCCGCTCGGTCGCCGTGGTGATGCTCGACCTCGACCGCTTCAAGCATGTGAACGACGTGCTTGGCTACCGTTTTGGCGACCTCATGCTGAAGGCGGTGGGCGAGCGCCTGACGTTGCAGGCCGTGCGCAACGGCGACCTGGTGGCTCGGCTGGGTGGCGATGAGTTTGCGGTGCTGCTGGCCGACCTGGAGCCCGCGAACGACCTCGACCACACCCGCGCGGTGGCGCTGCGTCTGCACCAGGCCTTTGCCGACGTGATGGTGCTCGAAGACCAGACCGTCGACATGAGCGCGAGCTTCGGCATGGCGGTGTGGCCGCACCACGCGAGCGACGCCGACACCTTGCTCAGCCGCGCCGAGGTGGCGATGTACAACGCCAAGCGCAAGAGCGAAGGGCCGATGCTGTACGACCCGTCGATCGACGCCGCCAGCACGCAGACCCTGTCGCTGCTGAGCGAGCTGCGCCACGCGGTCGACCACCACGAGCTGCGCCTGTTCCTGCAGCCCAAGCTCGCTCTCGACACCGGCCGTGTGGTGGGCGCCGAATCGCTGCTGCGCTGGCAGCACCCGACACGCGGCCTGGTGCCGCCGATGAGCTTTATTCCGTTTGCCGAGCAGACCGGCTTCATCCGCGTGCTCACGCTGTGGGTGTTCGAAGAGTCGGCGCGCATGTGGCGTGTGCTGAATGAAGGCGGCATGCGCATCGTCATCTCGATCAACCTCTCCACCCGCGATTTGCTCGACGTGGAGCTGCCGCAGAAGTTCGAGGCCTTGCTGGTCAAGCACATCGTGCCGGCCGAGGCCTTCTGCCTCGAGATCACCGAGAGCGCGATCATGGACGACCCGCAGCGAGCGATGACCACGCTGGAGCGCCTGAGCGGCCTGGGCTTCAAGCTGTCGATCGACGACTTTGGCACCGGCTACTCGTCGCTCGCCTACTTGAAGAAGCTGCCGGTCGACGAGCTGAAGATCGACAAGAGCTTCGTGCTCAGCATGGAAAAAGACGTCAACGACGCGCGCATCGTGCGTTCGACCATCGACCTCGCCCACGGCCTGGGCCTGACGGTGGTGGCCGAGGGCGTGGAAAACGAGCAGGTGTGGAACCTGCTTCGCGACCTGTCATGCGACGAGGCGCAAGGCTTCCACATGGGCAAGCCGATGCCGTCGAGCGAGTTTGTGCATTGGGCCAGCGGCTGGGCGACACGCCACGCCACGCCGGGGCCCAAAGGCGTTCCCGGTTCCAACGTCACGCTGCACTGATGAGGCCCCCCAGTCGCTTCGCTCCTGCCCCCATGGGGCGCCGCCTGGCGGCCCGGCAAAGCCGGTTCCGCGGGCGTTGCTTGAAGGGTGCGTCGCTGCGCTTGCACACACCCGTTCGGCCTGAGCGAGTTGTCGTAGGCCCGCGCTAGATCGTCGCGGATCACTCCAGCACAGTGCGGTTGCGCCCGCCCGTCTTGGCGCGGTACATGGCCTGGTCGGCGCGCTCGATGGCGGCCTCAAGCGGGTCGGTGGCGACCACCTGCACCAGGCCGGCCGAGAAGGTGATCTTGAGGTCGGTGGCGATGTCGTTCAGCTCCAGGCGCGACAGGTGGTCGCGCAGGCGCTGCAGGGCCACCTCGGCCTGCGGGATCGGCGTGTCGGGGAACATCACCATGAACTCTTCGCCCCCCCAGCGGCCGAGCAGGTCGGTGTTGCGCACGATGGCCTTGGCCGAGGCTGCAAAACGGCGCAGCACTTCGTCGCCGGCGGCGTGGCCGTGACGGTCGTTCACGCTCTTGAAAAGATCGATGTCGAGCAAGGCCACGCACAGGGGCGCCGGTTTGCGCGCGAGCTTGCGAAACTCGGTCTGCATCTGCTCCATCAGGTGGCGGCGGTTGTGCACCTGGGTCAGGTCGTCCCAGATGGCGAGTTCCTGCACCTTGGCCAGCGCGACCTTGAGCTCTGTGCGCTGAGAGCGCAGCCGCTCGTGCAACGAAGCCACCTGCGTGGCCAGGCGCGCGATCAGCGGCACCACGATGCAGGCATAGAGGTAGGTCACGACCTGCACCCGCCACGGAAAGCGCTCCGGCGCCAGCCACGCGCAGAGCGCGATCGTCACGCCCAGGGCAAAGAGCGAGATCAGCACCAGGCGTCGCACCTGCGCCACGTTCATGCCGAACATCGAATACGCAATGTGGCTGGCGGTGATGATGATCACCGCCCCCGAGGCCAGCCCGGCCAGTGCGTACATCCCGTAGAAATACAGCATGCCCAGCACCAGCTGCGCGAGCGTGAGCGCCGGGTCGCGCTTGAATCGCATGTTCCAGCCGCTGCGCAAGGCCACATAGAAGGCCGCGCTGGTGAGCAGCACCATGGTGGCCAGCCAGACGGTGGGCACCAGCGGCGACAGGCCCAGGGCCACCTGGACGAAGGCCAGGGCCGCATAAGCCGCATAGCACCAGGTGGCAAACCACCAGCCCTGCAGGCGCAGCCGCTGGGCGGGGTCATTCGAAAAGACGAGTTTGGCGAGGCGGCTCATGGGCAGCGATGGTTCCACGCCTGCCGAGCCGGGTCAACGAGGCTCTGTCAGGGGCGTAACAAGGGCGCCAAAGTGCGTGCTGCGTGGCGCAACGCACCGGCATCGAAGCCGGCATAGCCGAACAACCAGCCGCGTCGCCTGGATTGCACACAGTACAGAGACAACGGCGCCAGGTAGACCCCGGCCTCGCCGGCACGCCGGCTCAGGCGGGCATCGTCGCCGCGCCCGATCTCGTGGGCGATGTGCATGCCCTGCGCCGCAGGCGCGAGCTGCAAGGCGCCGCCGCTCGCCTTGCGCAGGGACTCGATCATCACGCCCTGGCGCTCCTGGTACAGCTCGCGCATGCGCCGCAGGTGGCGCAGCAGGTGGCCGTCGCTGATGAAACGCGCCAGCACCTCTTGAACCGCGCCCGGGCTGTGGCGGTCGCTCAGCGACTTGGCGCTGGCAAATGCATCCACCAGCGAGGCCGGCAACACGATGAAGCCGAGGCGCAGGCCGGGGTGCAGCGTCTTCGAGAAGGTGCCGACGTAAAGCACCCGCTCGCTGTGGGGCAGGCTGCACAGCGCCGGGATGCGGTGGGTGCCGTACTGGAACTCGCCGTCGTAGTCGTCTTCCACCACCCAGGCCTTGTGCTGGCGTGCCCATTCCAGCAGCTCCAACCGTCGCGACAGGCCCATGTGCACGCCAAGTGGAAATTGGTGCGTGGGCGTCACGACCGCCATGCGCGCATTGGGCCAGCGGGCGGCGCCCTCGGCGATGGCCAGGCCGTGTTCGTCGACCGGCACCGGGCAGGCGCTCGCGCCATGTCCAATCAGGCAGGCGCGTATGCCGAGGTAACCGGGGTCTTCGAGCAGCACCTCGTCGCCCGGGTCGAGCAAGAGGCGGGCGATCAGGTCGATGGCCTGTTGCGAGCCCGACGTGACCAGCACCTGGCCGGAATCGCAGCGGATGCCGCGCGACACCAGCAGCCATTGGGCGATCGCTTCGCGCAGCGGTGGGTGGCCGGCGGGCGACAGGTACTGCGCGGTGTCCTGGCGCACCTGGCCGGGCAAGCCCCGCTCCAGGCGCGACCACAGCTCGAAGGGAAAGGCATCGACCGCCGGGGTGCCGATGCGGTAGGCGCTGACGGCGGCGGTGGGCGGTCGCCAGCGCAGCGCGGTCTCGGCGATCAGCCGGCCGCGCTGCGACAGGCCGGTGCTCGGTTGCAGCGGTATCGACCCCTTGCGCGGGCCGGGCGCGCGCAGCGCGGCGAGGTCGGGCGCGACATAACTGCCATCGCCCACCCGCGCCACCACATAACCCTCGGCCTGCAGCCGCTCCAGCGCCCACAGCACGGTGTTGCGCGCCACCCCGAGCGCCAGCGCGTGCTCGCGCGAGGGGGGCAGCTTGCTGCCGGCCGCGAAGGTGCCCTGCTCGATGGCCGCGCGCAAGCGCAGGTAGACCTGCTGGCGCAGTGGTGCGTCAGAAGGCAAACACGGCACCCAGGGTGAAGCCCTGGGTCACGTCACGCGCGTCCTGTGTAACCGAGGCGAAGGTGCCGGTGGTGTCGCGCAACTCGATGCCGCGTGCCTTGATCACTTGCATGCGGTAGCCGCCGCTGAAGTTCACCGATTTGACGAAACGCCCCAGCGGCAGGCTGTAGCCCAGGCCGACCTCGCTGAGCGAATAGTCGGCCGAACTGTCGGCCGCCCCTTTGATCTTGAACACGCCGATGCCCAGCGCGCCATACACCGAGAAGCCGTTGGTGAGTGCCGAAGCGGCACTCACGCCGAGAGTCGGGCCCGACACCTGATAGATCTTGACGCCCGAAGGTGCGATCTGGTCGAACTTCTTGTAGCCCAGCGACCCGGTCAGCCCCGGCGTGATGGAGTAGCCAAAGTTGACGTCCATTTCCCGGCGCTTGTATTCGGTGGTGAAACCTGGCTGGGTGAACTCGTGCTTGGAAGCGACAGCGCCGCTCACCGAGCCGATGAAGTCGCCGTAGCGAAAGCTCAGCTGCGGGATCACGATGGCTTTCGCCTTGGATGACTTTTGGTTGATGACTTGATCGTTGTTGGTGTTCTCATCGAGTAACCACGTGGACCACTCCGCCACCCACACCTTGGTGCCGAAGGTCAGGCCGAAGTTGGACTCCTGGGCCTGTACGCTGCCGGCGGCGGCAGTCAGGGCCAGCAGCACGCAGCCGCGTGGGAGGCTGGGCCACGAAAGCCAGCCAGAGCGTTCAGTTTCTTGCATGGTGTTGTGCTCCACGTCAGTCAGAGGTTGGGGTTGAAAACAGCCCAGAAAATAGTAGCCCCTGGGAGTGTGAAATTTCCCCTCAATACAGTGGATGCAGCACTGATACTTCCGGGATATCTTTTGCAACGGGGACGTGATAGAGCCGGATCGGCCGTCACCGCACAAGCGTGATTCGTGCGACGGGACAAAGCGTTATGACAATCAGCACAAGCGTTATTTCCGGGTGGGTCTTGGCCGTGTTCCTGGGCTCGACCTGCATCACGAGCCTGGCCCTGGCCCAGACGGCCGCCCGTGCGGCGCCTGCCACGGCGGCCGAATCCAAACGTGTGGCGCTGGTGGTGGGCAACGCGCGTTACACCGGCGTGCCGGTGCTGGTCAACACGCTCAACGATGCCGAAGACGTCTGCAAGACGCTCAACGAACTCAAGTTCGAGGTGATGTGCGTGAAAGACGTACGCAACCGCCGTGACTTCAAGCGCACCGTTCAAGATTTCACCCGCAAGCTCGGCCCGGGCACCGCCGGCCTTTTCTACTACGCCGGCCACGGCCTGCAGATCGACGGCGAAAACTACCTCGTGCCCACCGAGGCCCCGATCGAGAAAAAAGAAGACGTCGAAGACGAAACCATCAGCATGCGTTACGTGATGACCGCACTCGAAGAAGCGCGCAGCGACTTCAACCTCATCATCCTCGACGCCTGCCGCAACAGCCCCTTCACCCGCGGCTTCACCCGCTCCGTCGGGCGTGGCCTGGCGCCGGTGAGCGAAACACCGACCGGCTCGCTGGTGCTCTACTCCACCGCCGCCAACGACACCGCCTCCGACGGCCCGAGCGGCCAGCGCAACAGCCCTTTCACCAAGCATCTGCTGGCCAACATGAAGGTGCCGGGCCTGACCGTCGAAGCCCTGGTCAAGAAAGTGTCGGCGGGTGTGCAGGCCGACACCCAGAAGCTCACCGGCAGGCGGCAGGTGCCGTTCAGCTACGGCTCGTTCACCGGCGACTTCTGTTTTGCCGGCTGTGCCAGCCCGACCGAGCAGGCCGAAACCGAGCGCCTGCGCAAGGAGCGTGATGCGCTGGAGCGCGCCCATGCCGACCTCGCGCTGCGCGAGGCCGAGCTCAGGCGCCGCGCCGAGGTCGAGCCGGCCCCGCCGGCCACCCGCACGACCGCGCCGCCCAGGCCGGCGGCCAAGCCGGTGGTCGTGCCCTCGTTCTGAGCCAGGCCGGCTGCGTGCCGGCGCGGTGTGATTGGCTCTGGCGATCGTTGCAAATTGGCTCCTTGAGGGGCCAGATGGCTTCCTACCATCAGGAGCCAATCCACACG
>NZ_JANOCG010000535.1:0-4357 GCF_031412075.1 Rhizobacter sp. | reverse complement strand
GGCTGGGTTCGTCTTCACGATGAGCACGTTGCGGCCCACGTACTACTCCAGCAGCTTGGCCGGTGTGAGCAGGTCGAAGTCGAAGTTCTGCACCAGCAGGTCGAACGAGCCGGGGTGCGAGAGGCTGCGCAGTTGTGCCGTTTCGGGCCGCATGCGCGCGCTGACGTCGCGCAGGGCGAGGCGGTTGTTGCCGTTGTCGAGCACCACGCTGCGTGCGTCTTTCACCAGTGCCAGGTCTTCGTTGTAGATGGTCACGGCCACCGATTGCTGCTCGTCGAGCGTGCTGCGCCGTTCGGCGGTAGGGGCCTGCTGCGCAGACGCGCCGGCCACGTTGATGGCCAAGAGCACCAGAGCGGCGGTACGAGCAAGGGGGAAGGCGGTTGCCATGAGAGTTCTCCTGAAAGGTTGAGACACGGGGCGCGCGAGCCCACCCCTCCTTGAACGGGCGAGCGGCCCCAACGGGGTGAAAGTGTTTGATCTGACTCATAACTGTATGAAAATACAGCCCTTATGACGCAACGCCTGATCGCCCACCTCGACATGGACGCGTTCTATGCGTCGGTCGAGCTGCTGCGGTACCCCGAGCTGCGCGGCCTGCCGGTGGTGATCGGCGGCGGGCGGCGCCACCAGCCGGTGCTGCGGGCCGACGGCAGCCGCGAGTTCTTTCGGCTGCGCGACTACACCGGCCGCGGTGTGCTCACCACGAGCACGTATGAGGCACGTGCACTCGGCGTGTTCTCGGCCATGGGCACGATGAAAGCGGCACTGCTGGCCCCCGACGCCATCCTGCTGCCGGTCGACTTTGACGAATACCGCCGCTACTCGCGCCTCTTCAAGGCCGCGGTGCGCAGCATGGCGCCGCTGGTTGAAGACCGTGGCGTCGACGAGATCTACATCGACCTCACCGACCACCCCGGGGCACAAGACGACGCCGGCCGCGCCGCTGGCCAGGCGCTGAAAGACGCGGTGTTCAGCGCCACCGGCCTCACCTGCTCGGTAGGCATCACACCGAACAAGCTGTTGTCGAAGATGTGCTCCGAGTTCGACAAGCCCAACGGCCTCACGCTGCTGGGCCTGGACGAGATCCCCACCCGCATCTGGCCGCTGGCAGCGCGCAAGGTCAACGGCATCGGCCCCAAGGCGAGCGAGAAGCTCGCGGCGCATGGCATCCACACCATCGGCGAGCTGGCGGCGGCCGACGCGGCTTTCCTGATCGCGAACTTCGGCAAGAGCTACGGCGCCTGGTTGCATGAAGCCGCCCATGGGCGCGACGAGCGGGCGGTGGTCACCTACAGCGAGCCGGTGTCGATGAGCCGCGAAACCACCTTCGAGCGCGACCTGCACGCGGTGCGCGACCGCAGCACCTTGAGCACCATCTTCACCGACCTGTGCATCGAGCTTGCCGATGACCTGGCGCGCAAGGGTTACGCCAGCAAGACCATCGGCATCAAGCTGCGCTTCGATGATTTCAAGATCGTCACCCGCGACCTCACCCTGCCGGCCCACACGCTCGACGCGCGCAGCATCCGCCGCGCGGCCGGCGAGTGCTTGAAGCGTGTCGACCTCACACGCCGCCTGCGCCTGCTCGGCGTGCGTGCTGGCAACCTGGCCAAGCTGGCCAACCTGGTGGACCCTCATGGGCCCGAGGCCCCACTGGTAGCACAGGAGGCACCGGCTGCGTACCATGCGCCGATGCCACTGTTCGACGCTGCACCGCCTTCTGAAAACTGATGCGCCGGGTGCCAACTAGTGCACACATTCAATTGCATCCAGACGTAACGGCGCGGCGTAAATAGACGTCGAGCCCTGTTCAACCGACACGAGGAGAAGACGCATGTCCTTTCGATCCCTGCGAAGCCAGTGCACGGCATTCGCCTGCACCTTGCCGCTGGCGCTGACCGTTGCGCCGGTGCTGGCACAGCCCGCCAGCCCCACCACTTTCAGCGGCAAGCTGCTGCTGACGGGCGGCGTGAGCAGCATCGACGGTGCGGCCGGTGGTGGCCTCACACCCTGGGCGGTGACTGGCGGGTATGCCACTGCGGGCGAGGTCGGGGGATCGGCGTTTGCAACGCGCGTGAAAACGCAGGACTACGGACTCAAGGCCTATGGCGCAGCCGTGAGCTACGGCGACCGGGTTGAGCTGTCGATTGCGACGCAAGAGTTCGACACCGGCCCGGTCGGCGGTGCGCTGGCAGTCGTGCTGAGCGATCCCGCTTTCACCAACCTGCGACTGAAGCAAGACATCTTCGGTGCGAAGGTGCGCCTCGCCGGTGACGCCGTTCTCGACAGCGACACCTGGGTGCCGCAGATCGCCGCCGGCCTCCAATACAAGAAGGCCCGCTCCGGCCCGCTGGCACCGGTGCTCGAATCATTTGGCGCGAAAGACAGCGGCGTCGATGTCTACGTCAGTGCGACCAAGCTCTTTCTCTCTCCAGGCATTCTGGTCAACGCCACCCTGCGTGCGACCAAGGCCAACCAGAACGGACTGCTCGGCTTCGGCGCTACCGACCACACCAGCTACAAGCTGCAGCCCGAGTTTTCATTGGCGTACCTGCTGCACAAGAGCGTGGCCATCGGCGTCGAGTACCGCTCCAAGCCTGACAACCTGAGGGACAACAACGCGCTCACCGCGTACACAGGCCCCGAGACACTGAAAGAAGATGACTGGGCTGACCTGTTCGTCGCCTGGGCACCGAGCAAGCACTTCTCGCTCACAGCCGCCTATGTGAACCTCGGCAAGATCGTGCCGGGGGTCGTCACGCGCCGCCAGACTGGTGCCTACCTGTCGGCCCAGATCGCCTTCTGAATCGGAGCCTTCCATGAGCAACATCTTTCGAAACCTCATCGTCTGCGCCTCACTCCTGGCCGGCGCCACCGCCCACGCCCAAACCACCGACGACACCCTCTACCAGCAACTCGGTGCCCAGCCCGGCCTCACCAAGCTGATGGACGACTTCATGACGCGCCTGCTGGCCGACTCGCGCATGAACCCGTTCTTCAAGGACGTGGATCACAAACACGTCAAGGCCCAGCTGGTGGCGCAGTTCTGCGAAGTCTCGGGTGGGCCCTGCAGGCTCAAGGGCCCCGACATGAAGAAAGCCCATGCCGGCATGGACATCACCAAGAGCAACTTCAACGCCCTGGTCGAGGTGCTGCAGCAGAGCATGGACGCGCAGGGCATCGCCTTCAGCACGCAGAACAAGCTGCTGGCCAAGCTTGCGCCGATGCACCGCGACATCATCAACACGCCATGACCGCAGGGCCAAGCGATATCGCAGCATCGCGACACACCGTGAATTCCCGCTAACGCGGGAATCACGATGCCTCTACCCTTCACCCCTAATTCCGTACACACCATGAACAAAAACGCCCTTGCCTTGCTTGCGCTGGCCCTGGTCGCCGGCCTGTCCCGCGCCGGCACCGTGCAGCTCACCATCACCGACAAAGACGGCAAACCCGCCCCCGACGTGGTGGTGCTGGTGCAGCAAACCGTCAAGGCTGTGCCCTCGCCGGCCGCCAAGCCGGTGGTGATCACCCAAGAAGGATTGCGCTTCATTCCCTTCCTGACGGTGGTGCCGGTGGGCAGCACGCTGCGCTTCATCAACAAAGACGGCTACGACCACCACGTGCGCGCCACCGCCAGCGGCCCGCTGGGCAGCATTGCACCGGCCAAGGCCTTCGAGTTGCGGCTCGATGCCGACCCCACCGCCTCGGCGCGTGGTGGCACCGACGCCTACCCCAGCGGCCCGGCCAAGAAACCCTCGGGCACCTCGAGCGCCGACATCAAGATGGACCAGGCCGGCCCCATCGGCCTGAGCTGCCACATCCACGGCTCGATGCGTGGCCAGGTCTACGTGGCCGACACCCCCTGGTTCGGCAAGACCGACGCCAAGGGCGTGGCCACCATCGAAGGGGTGCCCGACGGTGCCGCCCAGCTCACGCTGTGGCACCCCGACCAACTGCAAGACCAGCCCGCCGTGCCGGTGCAGGTGAGCGCCACGCCGGTCTCGGCCAACACCCAACTCAACTTCGTGCCGAGGCGCCGCCGCTGATGCCCGTGGTGACCTGCATCGAAGACTTGCGTGTGCTCGCGCAAAAGCGCGTGCCTCGCATGTTCTACGACTACGCCGACTCGGGCTCCTGGACCGAAGGCACCTACCGCGCCAACGAGAGCGACTTCCAGCGCATCCTGCTACGCCAACGTGTAGCAGTCGACATGAGCAACCGCTCGCTGCGCACCACCATGGCGGGCCAGAGCGTGGCCATGCCGGTGGCCATCGCGCCCACGGGCCTCACTGGCATGCAACATGCCGATGGCGAAATCCTCGCCGCACGTGCGGCTGAAAAGTTCGGCGTG
>NZ_JANOCG010000534.1:0-6815 GCF_031412075.1 Rhizobacter sp. | reverse complement strand
GCATGCCGCCGTGCAGCGACGCCACGGCATGGCCCATGTCGGCCAGGCGGTCGGCCAGCCAGTCGGCGTCACGCTGGGTGCTGGTGAACACAACGGCCTGTTCCATTTCCTTGCCAGTCAGGATGTGGTCGAGCAAGGCATCCTTGTGATGCTTGTTGTCGGCCCAGTGCAGGCGCTGTTCGATGTTTTCGTGGGTGTCGGTCTGCGAAGCCACGTCAATGCGCAGCGGATCGCGCAGCAGGTCTTGCGCCAAGCGGCCAACATGGCCGCCGAAGGTGGCACTGAACATCACCGTCTGGTGGTCTTGCGGCAGGTTGTCGACGATGTGGCGGATGTCGTCGATGAAGCCCATGTCGAGCATGCGGTCGGCTTCGTCGAGCACCAGCATCTCGACGTTTTCGAGAATCGCCTTGCCCGATTGCATGTGGTCCATCAGGCGGCCAGGGGTCGCAATCAGGATGTCGAGCGGGCCGCGCAGCGCCTTCAGCTGGGCGCCATAAGGCACGCCGCCGACGACGGTGGTGACGCGCAGGCCTTGCACATGGCGGCCGTACACGGTGGCAGCCTTGTCGACCTGCATCGCGAGTTCACGTGTGGGAGCCAGCACCAGGATGCGCGGGCCGTAGACCACGCCCTTTTCGCGGCGCTTGGTGTTGTCGCCACGGGCGGCGAGGATGCGTTGCAATGCAGGCAGCACGAACGCCGCAGTCTTGCCACTGCCGGTGCTGGCCGAGACCATCAGGTCTTTGAATTCGAGCGCGGGCGGAATGGCCTGTGCTTGTACTGCGGTAGCGGTGGTGTAACCCGAATCGGTCACGGCGCGGAGGAGGGCTTCTTGGAGGCCCAGGGTTTCGAAACTCATCGTTTTCTTTCTTCACATGTCGGTGCCTGCGCGCTCTGTGTGGCACGCAAAGACACCACAGGCCAAACTAGCCTGCAGATCAGTCGCTGGGGAGAAGGTCCGAACCCACACCGGCAGCTTGGCGCCGGTGGGCGGGTGCAAAGGAACAGTCAAAGCGACGGCATCGCCGCCAACCGTTCCCTTGGCAAAACACCAGAGGGTTTCGAACAGGCCGCGCAACTGGGTAGCTGCGGGAAGACTCGATGAGGTCAGAGGGGATGAACGAACCGCTGCGATATTTGGGCTATCCCAAGTGCTATCTCAGCGAAGCATGCGATTCTAGCGGACTTTCGGGTTTTCCCGAAAGCTTTTGTTTCACTTGATCAGGAAATGCTCACGGTAGTACGCGAGTTCATCGATCGACTCATGGATGTCGGCCAACGCCGTGTGCGCCTGCGCCTTCTTGAAGCCCGTCAGGATCTCGGGCTTCCAGCGCTTGGCCAGCTCCTTGAGGGTGCTCACGTCGAGGTTGCGGTAGTGGAAGAACTCTTCCAGCTTGGGCATGTAGTTGGCGAGGAAGCGCCTGTCCTGGCAGATGCTGTTGCCGCACATGGGCGAGGTCTTTTTGGGCACGTACTGCTTGAGGAATTCGATCACCTGCGACTCGGCTGAGGCTTCGTCGAAGGTCGAGGCCTTCACCCGATCGATCAGCCCGCTCTTGCCGTGGGTGCCCTTGTTCCACGCGTCCATGGCATCGAGTGCGGCATCGCTTTGATGCACCGCAAACACAGGCCCTTCGACGCGCTGGGTCAGATTGGCGTCGGTCACCACCACGGCGATCTCGATGATGCGGTCGGAGTCGGGGTAGAGGCCGGTCATCTCCAGGTCGATCCAGACCAGGTTCTGGTCGCTGCTGGCGAGCGTGGCGGTGCTGTCGGTCATGTGTGGGTTCTCCTTGGGGGCATTCTCGCAGCCTACACTTGTGCCCTATGCAAAGTTCTGTGCTCACCCTGCTGTTTGCGGCCGCCTTGATGGCCTCGCTTCTCGTCAAATTCTGGCTCGCCACACGGCAGATGCGTCACGTGGCAGCCCATCGAAATGAGGTACCGGCTGCGTTTGCGCAAACCATCACCCTTGCAGCCCACCAGAAGGCCGCCGACTACACCCTGGCCAAGGGCCGCTTCGGGCTGCTGACCACCGCCTTTGGCTACGCCGTGCTGCTCGGCTGGACGCTGCTGGGAGGCCTGGATTCTTTGAACGTGGCCGTGCGCGACGCCGTCGAGCCACGTTTCGGCGGCATGGCGTATCAGCTGGCGCTGCTGGCCACCTTCACACTGATCGGCGGCCTGCTCGACCTGCCCTTCGAGCTGTACAGCACCTTTCGCATCGAGCAGCAATTCGGCTTCAACCGCATGACCTGGAAGCTGTACGCGGCCGACATGCTCAAGGGCCTGTTCGTCGGCGCGCTGATCGGCTTGCCCATCGCGGCGCTGATTCTCTGGATCATGGGCGCCACCGGCTCCTTGTGGTGGCTGTGGGCCTGGGGCGCCTGGATGGTGTTCAACCTCGCCATCCTGGTGCTCTACCCGACCGTCATCGCGCCGATGTTCAACAAGTTCGCGCCACTCGCCGACGAGTCGCTGAAGGCCCGCGTGCAAACGCTGATGGCGCGCTGCGGTTTCCAGGCCAAGGGCTTGTTCGTGATGGACGGCAGCAAACGCTCGGCCCACGCCAACGCCTACTTCACCGGCATGGGCGCGGCCAAGCGGGTGGTGTTCTTCGACACGCTGCTGTCGAAGCTCACACCCGGTGAAGTGGAGGCCGTGCTCGCGCATGAGCTGGGCCACTTCAAGCACAAGCACGTGACCAAACGCATCGTCTCGATGTTTGCCATGAGCCTGGCGGGTTTTGCGTTGCTGGGCTGGCTGTCGGGTCAGGCCTGGTTCTACACCTCACTCGGCGTGCAGCCTTCGCTGGCAGCACCCAATGACGCCGTGGCCTTGTTGCTGTTCCTGATGGTGGTGCCGGTGTTCGGCTTTTTCATCTCGCCGCTGTTTGCGCAGTTGTCGCGCAAGCACGAGTTCCAGGCCGACGCCTATGCGTGCGAGCAGTCCAATGGCCAGGACCTGGCCGCTGCCCTGCTCAAGCTGCACGAAGACAACGCCGCCACGCTGACCCCCGACCCGCTGTACGTGCGCTTCTACTATTCGCACCCGGCGGCACTTGAGCGCCTGAGCGCCATTCAACTGCGAACGAGCCGAGCATGACCAACTTGTTGCACCAAAAATGTCACGCGCTCTCAGGCGCCCCAATGATCGAATCTGTGGTGCGCGACCACCTGGCCCAGGTGAGTGGCTGGCATCTGGACAACGGCGCCATCGAGAAAACCTTCTCGTTCAAGAACTACCACGAGACCATGGCCTTCGTGAACGCGCTGGCCTGGGTGGCTCACACCGAAGACCACCACCCCGACCTGGCGGTGAGCTACAACCGCTGCGTAGTGCGTTTCAACACGCACTCGGTCGGCGGCATCTCGGTGAACGATTTCATTTGCGCGGCCAAGGCCGACGCGCTGGTGGCCTTTGTCGGCTGAGCTCGACCTGGGCCTCGTGGTGGCGGGCTACGGCCGCCACTACATCGTCGAAAGCCCCGAAGGCAAACGCATCATCTGCCACCCGCGTGGCAAGAAAAGCGACTGTGTGGTGGGCGACCGCGTGCGCTGGCAACCGACCGGCGACGAAGGTGTGATCGAGCATGTGGAGCCGCGGCGCAACCTGCTGTTTCGCCAGGACGAATGGAAGACCAAGTCGTTCGCCGCCAACCTCGACCAGATCCTGGTGATGGTGGCCAGCGAGCCGGTGTTCAGCGAGTCCCAACTGGCCCGCGCATTGATGGCCGCCGAAAGTGCCGGCATCGCCGCACGCATCCTGCTCAACAAGGCCGACCTGCCGCAGATCACGGCAGCGCGGGATCGCCTGAAGCCTTACACCGCAATGGGTTACGACGTGCAGGAGGTGGCGCTGAAAGCGCGGCCCGAAGAGGCGCGCCTGCAGCTCAATTCGCTGCTCGCCGGCAAATCCACGCTCGTGCTTGGCCCCAGCGGCACGGGCAAGAGCACGCTGATCAATTTGCTGGCTCCCAATGCCAAGGCGCAGGTGGGGGAGATCTCGCAAGCGCTGAACTCGGGCAAGCACACCACCACCTCGACACAGTGGTACTGGCTGGACGCAGCCCGCACCACGGGGCTGATCGACTCACCGGGCTTTCAGGAGTTCGGCCTGCGACAGATCAGCGCGCAAGAGCTGCCACGACTGATGCCGGACCTGGACGACGCTTCGAAGCTCTGCAAGTTTTACAACTGCACCCACCTGCACGAGCCCGGCTGCGGAGTGCGTGCGGCGCTGGAGCGTGGCGAGATCACGGAGCCGCGCTATCGCATCTATACCGA
The DNA here is from genome assembly GCF_031412075.1 of Rhizobacter sp. Lineage (GTDB taxonomy): Bacteria > Pseudomonadota > Gammaproteobacteria > Burkholderiales > Burkholderiaceae_C > Rhizobacter. The sequence goes on along the minus strand of NZ_JANOCG010000534.1, from coordinate 2,526 downwards.
GATCTTCAGCGAGCTGTCGCAGTCTCGACACTAGCCAATCAAATTGGCCAGTGACAGCAGGGCCAGCAGCAGCATCCACAACACCACCGAGCGCCACACCAGGCCCACGATGCTGCGAAGGTGATCCAGCTGGGGCAAGGCGCCCGGGGTGGATCCATCGGCGACGACGGCTTCGTCGGCCATGCCGCTGTCGAACGTCTTGGAGCGATCCGGCGTCACACCCGGCGCGGCGCTGCCGCCCAGTTGAACCCCCACCGCACCCGCCGCGGCCGCCAGGATGATGCCCTCGTTGGCATGTTTCCAGAGGCTTGCATCACGCCGCCAGCAGGTCACAGCCTCCTCGAAGTTGCCCACCACCGCAAAGCCAAACGCCGTGAGCCGGGCCGGCAGGTGATCGATCAGGCTGAACAGGCGTTGCGACAGCGCCAGCAGACTCTGGTTGCTCGGCACACCCACGATGCGGCTCTTGAAAGCCCAGTAGCGGCTGGCGAACTCTGCCATGCGGTACAGCACCGCGCCGGCCGGGCCGAAGCCCAAGGTCGACAGCACCACGAACCAGAAAAACACGCCAAACACATGGCGGTGCGCAGCCAGCAGCGAGTGTTCGACCACGTGGCGCAGCAACTCGGTGCGCGGCAGCTCGCTGGCGTCCAGGTGGCGCCATTCGGCGAGCAGCGTGCGCGCGGTGGCTTCGTCGCCGCGCTGGAGGGCGTCGCGGATGTCGGTGAAATAGTGGCTGAACTGGCGAAAGCCCATGGTCACGTAGAGCACGGCCACGTTCCATGCGAGCGCCGCCAACAGGTTGAAGTGCCCGATGGCGAGGTAGATGCCCCATGACAACAACGCCGGCACCAGTGCCGTGACGCCCCACACCACCCAGGCGTGGTGATCCTTGCCAGCGTCGAAGTTGCGACCGGTCCAGCGCATCCAGCCCGTCAGGGCATCGTGGACGAAGTTGCTGCGAGGCAGGGGCTTGAGCTGCTCGACCAGCAGCGCGAACAAGACGGCGAAAAAACTCATGTGCCGCGATGATAAACGCGGGTTTTCAAGCAGACAGGAAACGATAGAGGTTGCGCAGCATGGCCGCCGTCGCGCCCCAGACGAAGTAGCGACGCGGCAGGCCCGCGGCGTCCACGCCCATCCACGGCATGGAGAGGAACTCGCGCTGCACGCCGGCGACTTCGATGCTGTGCCAGCGGTGGTGGGCCGGGTTCATCAAGAAGGCGAGCGGCACCTCGAAGGCCTCGGCCACTTCGAATGGATCGAGGCGCAAGCTGAACTCGGGCCGCACCGCAGCGACCACCGGCGTGACGATGAAACCCGTGCCCGTGGTGTAGGTGGGCATCTGGCCGATGACGTCGACGTAGCTCGAGGCCAAGCCGATCTCTTCTTCCGCTTCACGCAGGGCCGTGGCCACGGCATCGGCATCTTCGGGCTCGGCGCGGCCTCCGGGAAAGCTGACTTGGCCAGGGTGGTCGGTGAGGTGATCGGTGCGCTGCGTGAGCAACACGGTGAGCCCTTCGCTGCGTTGCACCAGCGGCACCAGCACCGACGCATGGGTCGCGCGGCGTTCAGAGAACTGTCGCTCGACGGCAATCTCGGGCGCCCACACGGGTGGCAGCTTGAAGCGGCGGCGCAAAGCATCGACCTGCAATGCATCCGAACCCACGGCAGGCAGGTGATGGTCTACGGCAGAAACGGGCAACTCTTGGGGATCGAAGCTCAGGGCCATAAAGACATTGGAAACGAAAAAGCCGCCTCGTGAGGCGGCTTTCTGGAGCGCTTGGCTGACGGTGAGGTCAGGCCAGCTTCTCTTTGATTCGAGCCGACTTGCCCGAACGGTCACGCAGGTAATACAACTTGGCGCGGCGCACATCGCCGCGGCGCTTGACTTCGATGTTGGAGATCAGCGGGCTGTACAGCTGGAACGTACGCTCGACACCTTCGCCGCTGGAAATCTTGCGGACGATGAAGCTGGAGTTGAGGCCACGGTTGCGCTTGGCAATCACAACACCTTCGTAAGCCTGGACGCGCTTGCGCGTGCCTTCGACCACGTTGACGCTGACGATCACCGTGTCACCAGGGGCGAACGGCGGGATGGTCTTGTTGAGGCGAACAATTTCTTCTTGCTCGAGGGTTTGGATCAGGTTCACGGGGCTTTCTCCTTGTGATCGTGCCAGCGCGGGTGTTGATTGTGGTGGGCCGAGTCCGTGGACGTGGCCGCTCCGGGGCAGAGGATCGAAAAGCCTGCGATTATAGCCCGAGAGAGAGCAGGTACTTCTCGTCGGCCTTGCTCAAGCCACCACGGGCCCGCAGCGCCTCGATCAGGTCGGGGCGGCGTTTGGCGGTCAGCGCAAGGGATTGTTCCCGTCGCCAACGTGCGATGTCTGCGTGGTGACCCGACAACAGCACCGATGGCACGGCCGCCTCACCCTCGCCGGTGTTCAGCACCTCGGGGCGGCTGAAGTGCGGGCAGTCCAACAAGCCGTCGGAGAAGCTGTCTTGCTGGTGCGACTGAGCGTCACC
>NZ_JANOCG010000533.1:0-1734 GCF_031412075.1 Rhizobacter sp. | reverse complement strand
CGACGCTGATCCCGATGTATCTCATCATCGGCATCTGGGGCGGCCCGCGGCGGGTCTACGCAGCGCTCAAGTTCTTCCTCTACACGCTGGCCGGCTCGCTGCTCATGCTGGTGGCCCTGGTCTACCTCTACTACAAGGCCGGCGGCTCGTTCGACATCCTCGCCTGGCACCGGGTGCCGCTCACGGCGACGGCGCAGGGGCTCCTCTTCTTCGCCTTCTTCGCCGCCTTCGCCGTCAAGGTGCCGATGTGGCCGGTGCACACGTGGCTGCCGGACGCGCACGTCGAGGCGCCGACGGGCGGCTCGGTGGTCCTCGCGGCCATCATGCTGAAGCTCGGCGCCTACGGCTTCCTGCGCTTCTCGATGCCCATCGCCCCGGACGCGAGCCGCGAGTGGGCCTGGCTCGTCATCGCGCTCTCGCTCGTCGCCGTCGTCTACATCGGCCTGGTTGCGCTGGTGCAGCAAGACATGAAGAAGCTGGTGGCTTACTCGTCGATCGCGCACATGGGCTTCGTGACACTCGGCTTCTTCATGTTCAACGAGTTGGGCATCTCGGGCGGCCTGGTGCAGATGATCTCGCACGGCTTCGTCTCGGGGGCCATGTTCCTGTGCATCGGCGTTTTGTACGACCGTGTGCATTCGCGCGAGATCTCGAGCTACGGCGGTGTGGTCAACACCATGCCCAAGTTCACCGCGTTTGCCGTTTTCTTCGCCATGGCCAACTGCGGCTTGCCGGGCACTGCCGGCTTTGTCGGTGAATGGATGGTGATCCTGGGCGCCGTGAAGGTGAACTTCTGGCTCGGCGCACTCGCATCCACCACGCTGGTGTTCGGCGCGGCCTACACACTCTGGATGGTCAAGCGCGTGTATTTCGGCGCCGTGGCCAACGAGGACGTGCGCGCGCTGCAAGACATCAACGCCCGCGAATACCTGATGCTGGCCCTGCTGGCGATTGCGGTCTTGGTGATGGGCCTGTACCCCAAGCCTTTCACCGACACCATGCACGTGAGCGTGACCGAGCTGCTCAAGCACGTGGCCGTCTCCAAGCTGAACTAAGAAGCTGAACTGAGCCCAAGAACATGAACGACATGAATTGGCTGGCCGTCTACCCCGAGCTCGTGCTGCTGGGCATGGCCTGCGTGGTGGCCATGGTCGACCTGTGGGTCACCCACCCGCGCCGCACGCCCACCTACCTGCTGACCCAGGCCACGCTGGCCGTGGTGGCGGTGATGCACTGGCTCTATTTCGACGGCGGCTTCACCCTCTACGGCATGCAGCGCATGGTCGTCACCGACCCGCTGGGCCATTTGCTGGGCGCGTTTGCCGCCATGTCGGTGATGGTCGCGCTGGCCTATGCACGCCCGTATGCCGAACACCGTGAGATGCTCAAGGGCGAGCTGTTCACGCTGAGCCTGTTCTCGCTGCTGGGCATCTCGGTGATGCTGTCGGCCAACAACTTTCTCGTCCTCTACCTCGGCCTGGAGCTGATGTCGCTGTCGCTTTACGCGCTCACCGCCATGCGTCGCGACAACCTCGAAGCGACCGAAGCGGCGATGAAGTACTTCGTGCTGGGCGCGCTGGCCAGTGGCTTCCTGCTCTATGGTTTGTCGATGATGTACGGCGCCGCCGGCTCGCTCGACATCGGCGAGGTCTTCAAGGCCATCGGACGCGGGGATATCAGCAAGCCGGTGCTGGCCTTCGGCCTCGTCTTCGTCGTCTCGGGCCTGGCCTTCAA
>NZ_JANOCG010000532.1:0-9249 GCF_031412075.1 Rhizobacter sp. | reverse complement strand
TGATAGTCGTGGCTGCGGGGGTTGCCCTCGTCCGCCGGGCGGACCATCTGGTTGCGCGGCATGTCGTCGGGGTGCCCCGCGACGGTGGGTTGCGCCAGCGCGCTGGCCACCAGCAGGTCGCAGACCTTTTGCCACTTGGCTTGTTGGTCGGCGGTCCAGGTGACACCTTTTTCGATCGCCACACACCAGTCGGGAAACAGCGCCAACTCGCGGCGCAGCAGCGCATCGTCATAAGCCGGCAGCTGGCTCGCATCGGCGCGGGTTTGCCATTGCACGAGGGCGCTGGTGGCATCGCGCATCAGCGTGGTGATGCTTCGCTCGTCGCCCTGGGCCTTGGCGTCTTGCAGGGCTTGCAGGTACAGCTCGGAGCCGAGGTCGCTGAGCAACAAGAAGCCGTGCTCCTCGTCTTTCTCCAGCACACGTGGCGCGTTGAGGTCGGCCGTTTGCAGCATGGCGGCCACCGCCACGAAGGGGCGCACGTCTTCTTCGGGCGGCGGGGCGTCCATCACGATGAAGGTCTGCCCGCTGGCGCCGTCGATGCGCAGGTAGCGGCGAAAGCTCGCGTCCGCACTGGCCGGGCGCAGGCTGTCAGGCTGCAAGCCATGGCGCGCGGCCACGGTCACCAACCACTGCACGAACAGCGCGCGGCGTGCCTCGTCGGGCCACACAATGGAAGAGGAAGAGGCAGTCGGTGTGGGCATGAATCGGCGCGGCAGGTGGGGGAGCGTGGGGCAAGGGCAAAGCGGGAGAAGAAAATCCCTCGCTGATAATCGATTCTACAAATCGCCCCCGCCTCCATTGCACTTCGTTTCATCACACCGCCGCGCTCTTGCAGGCTGCCTCGCCGCCGGCTGGCTGGTGGCTTCAGCCCAGACCCGCCCGCCGGTGATCGTCGAGGCCGCCGAGATCCGCGCGCGGCCCGACCTCGACATGGTGGCCGAAGGTGATGCGGTGTTTCGCCAAGGCAAGATCGAGATCCGCGCCCAGCGCCTGAGCTACGACCAGCCTGGCGACCTGGCGCGCGCGCAGGGCCAGGTCAGCATCACCCGCGACGGCAACCAGTACAGCGGCCCCGAGTTGCAGCTCCAGCTGCAGCGCTTCGAGGGCTTCTTCAGCCACCCGACCTACTTTTTCTCGCGCACCCAGGCCGGCGGAGACGCCCAACGCATCGACTTCCTTGGTGAAGATGTGGCGATCGCAAGCGGAGCCACCTACACCAGCTGCCCGCGCGACGGCCCGGACGACCCGGCCTGGGTGTTGTCGACCCGCCGCGTGAAGATGGACTTCGCCAACAACGAAGGCATCGCCGAAGGCGCAGTGCTGCGTTTTTATGGCGTTCCCGTTCTGGCCGCGCCGGTGCTGAGCTTCCCGCTCACCGACGCACGCAAATCGGGCTGGCTGCCGCCGACCCTCGGGCTCGACAACAAGAGCGGCCTGCTGCTGTCGGTGCCCTACTACTGGAACATCGCGCCCAACCGCGATGCCACGCTCACACCCACCGTCATGGCCAAGCGCGGTGTCGGCCTGGGTGCCGAGTTCCGCTACCTGGAGCCGAGCTATGAAGGCACGCTCAACCTCAACACCCTCGCCAACGACCGGCTGACCGGGCGTTCGCGCGGCTCGCTCGGCCTGCTGCATGAAGGCTCACTGTTCGGCGACGGCTTCTACCGCGCCCATGTGGCGCGTGTTTCCGACGACGATTACTGGAAAGACTTCCCCAGCGAAACCCCCAGCCTCACGCCCCGCCTGCTCGCCGCCGATCTGCGAGCCAACAAACCCGTGTTCGGTGATTGGCGCACTTACGCCCGCGTGCTGCGCTGGCAGCTGCTGCAAGACGCCAACAACCCGATCGACCAGGCGCCTTACGACCGCCTGCCGCAGATCGGTGTGCGTGGTTCGCAGCGTCTGTTCGGTGGGCTGGAGTTCGCGCTGGAAACCGAGCTCAACCGCTTCACCAACCCCGACGGCAACCTGCAACCCTCGCGCATGACCGGCTCCCGGGTGCACGCGCTGGGCTCGCTGAGCTGGCCCTATGTGACGCCGGGCTGGTCGCTGACCCCGAAGCTGTCGGTCAACGCGGCCTCGTACTCGATCGACCAGCCGCTCACCAGCGGCGAACGCGCCGGGCGCAGCCAGTTTGGCCGCGCGATCCCGAGCTTCAGCCTCGACAGCGCCTGGGTGCTGGAGCGCGACACCCAGTGGTCGGGCCGGGCGCTGCGGCAGACGCTGGAGCCGCGCCTGCTCTATGTCAAAACCCCCTACAGCGACCAGGGCGGCCTGCCCAACTTCGACTCGGCAGGCAAAGACTTCAACTTCGACTCGATCTACACCGACAACGCCTTCTCCGGCATCGACCAGGTGTCAGACGCCCACCAGGTGACGGCCGGCGTGACCACCCGCGTGCTCGACAGCAACACCGGTGCCGAATCGCTGCGCCTGGGCATCGCGCAGCGCTTTCTGTTTGCCGACCAGCGCATCACGCCCGATGGCGTGCCCTTCACCCAGCGGGTGTCCGACCTGCTGCTGCTGGGCTCCAGCACCTTGTCGTCGAAATGGAAGCTCGACGCCGGCCTGCAGTACAGCCCCGAGATCCAGCGCACCGTGCGCTCCATCCTCGGGGCGCGCTACTCGCCCGGGCCTTACCGCACGCTCAACGTTGCCTACCGTTTCAAGCGTGAAGAGAGCGAGCAGGTCGAGCTCGGCTGGCAATGGCCGATCTACGGCCGCCCGCGCGAGAACATGAACCGCGGCAACGGCAACACCTGCTCCAGCGCCTGGTACACCGTCGGCCGGGTCAGCTACAGCCTGCGCGACAGCCGCGTCACCGATTCGGTGCTGGGTCTCGAATACGACGGCGGTTGCTGGATCGGCCGCCTGGTGGCCAAACGGCTTTCCACCAGCCAGGTCGAAGCCACCACCCAATTGGGCTTCGAAATCGAGTTTGTGGGCCTGTCGCGCCTGGGCACCAACCCGCTGAGGGTCTTGAAGGACAATGTGCCCGGCTACCGCATGCTGCGTGACAACAACTCCCCTGACGGCAACCAGCCGACCGCCCCCTGAACACCCCATGACATTGATCCGCTCCTGGCCCCGCATCGCCTTGTTGTCGCTCGTGCTCGCGAGCGCCGGCCCGGCCGCCACCGCACAGACACGCGCCAGCGCCCCCCGCACCGCCGACTACATCGTGGCCATCGTCAACCAGGAGCTCGTCACCAACGGCGAGCTGCAGCTGCGGCTCAACCAGGTGCGCGACAACGCGCGCCGTGCCAACACCGCAGTGCCCCCCGCCGAAGAGCTGCGCCAGCAGGTGCTCGAGACGCTGATCGACGAAAGGGTGCAGATCACCTACGCGCGCGACAGCGGCCAGCGCCTCGACGAGGCCGAGATCGAGCGCGCCGTGGCCAATGTGGCGGCGCAAAACCAGCTCACGCCGGCCCAGCTGCGCGAGCGGCTCAAGCGCGAAGGGGTCGACTACGTGCGCTTTCGCAACAACGTGCGCGACCAGTTGCTGCTGGAGCGCACGCGTGAACGTGAAGTGCAGGCGCGCATCCGCGTCACCGACACCGAGATCGAAAACTGGCTCGACAAACAGCGCGCCGAAGCCGGTGCCGCGACCGAATACAACATCGCCCAGGTGCTGGTGACGGTGCCCGAAGCGGCCAGCGACAGCGTGGTGGCCGAGCGGCGTGCCCGCGCCGAGGCGGCGCTGGCACGCATCCGCCGTGGTGACGCGTTTGACGTGGTGGCACGCGAGGTGTCGGAAGACACCAACCGCGCCAAGGGCGGCGAAATCGGCGCCCGCGCGGCGAACCGCCTGCCTGACATCTTTGTCAACGCGGTGCGCCCGCTCAAGGCCGGTGAGGTGTCGCCCAGCCTGCTGCGCAGCGGTGCCGGCTTCCACATCCTGAAGCTGATCGAGCGCAGCGACGCCGGCCCCTTCACCATCAACCAGACCCGCGCCCGCCACATCCTGCTGCGGCCGTCGGCCCAGCTGAGCCAGGAGGCCGCGGCCGCGCGCTTGGTCGAGTTCAAGCGCCAGATTGCCAGCGGCGCGCGCAACTTCGAGCAGCTCGCGCGCGACAACTCCGAAGACGGCAGCGCCTCACAAGGTGGCGACCTGGGCTGGGTGTCGCCCGGCAGCTTCGTGCCCGAGTTCGAAGAGGCGATGAACGCGCTGGCGATCAACGGCTTGTCCGACCCGGTGGTGTCGCGCTTCGGCGTGCACCTGATCCAGGTGGTCGAGCGCCGCAAGACCACGCTTGATGCCAAACAGCAGCGTGACCAAGCCCGCAGCGCCCTGCGCGAGCAGAAGTTCGAAGAGGCCTACGCCGAGTGGGTGCGCGAGCTGCGGGCCCGTGCTTACGTCGAGATGCGCGAGCCGCCGCAGTAGGCGCCTGTGAAACACATTGCGCGCAAGCGTTTTGGGCAGCACTTTCTCGCTGACGAAGGCATCCTCGGCGCCATCATCGATGTGATCGACCCGCAGCCGGGTCAGGCGCTGGTGGAGATCGGCCCCGGCCTGGGGGCGATGACCACCCCGCTGGTGGCGCGCTGCGAACGGCTCACCGTCATCGAACTCGACCGCGACCTGGCTGCCCGGCTGCGCAAGCGGCCCGAGCTGAACGTGGTCGAGTCCGATGTGTTGCGGGTCGACTTCACCGCACTCGCGGTGCAAGCCGGCCAGAAGCTGCGGGTGGTGGGCAACCTGCCTTACAACATTTCCACGCCGATTCTTTTCCACCTGCTCGAAGCGGTGAACCACGTGGCCGACCAGCACTTCATGCTGCAAAAGGAAGTGGTCGACCGCATGGCCGCCGCGCCCGGCAACAAGGACTACGGCCGCCTGACGGTGATGCTGCAGTGGCGCTACGCCATCGAGTCGGTGCTCGACGTGCCGCCCGAGTCCTTCGACCCGCCACCGCGAGTCGACTCCGCCGTGGTGCGCATGCGGCCCCTGCCCTTGCCCGCCGGCATCAACGCGGCGCTGCTGGGCGAGCTCGTCACGGTGGCCTTCTCACAGCGCCGCAAGATCTTGCGCAACACGCTCGGCCGCTGGCTGGACGAGCGCGGTTTCGCAGGTGAGTTCGACACCCAACGCCGGGCCGAAGAAGTGCCCGTCACCGACTACCTGGCCCTGGTGCGATCGTTGGCTGCGTGAAGGCATGAAAAAGGGCAGCCGAAGCTGCCCTTGTTTCAATGCATCCGATCACCTCAAGCGGCGGTGAGCCACATCGAGGTGTCAAACGCGCTGCTCATCATCGGCATGTTCATGCCGAAACTCGCGTTCGCTGCACTCTTGGCCGCCACCTTGGCGGGTTTGTCGGTTGCAACACTGGGGGCCGTTTCCGTAGCCCGCTCCCATGACCCTAGTTCTTGGGAGCGGGCTACTGAAAAGAATAGAAGCACCTGAATTGGATTTTCCGTTCGGCCCAGAAATCGGCCGCGTCTCGGAAAACATCCAGCAACTGCTCGCGTGCCTCGCGGTCGAATCGCGGGTTGTCGGGCAACTGCTCCAGCACCACCACAAAGCCCGGTTGCGCGCCCGACTTGTGCACCAGGTCGGTCATGCAGTCGTAGAGGGCGTCGAGGTTCTTGCCAAAGTGAGACGGGAACAAGAAGGATTCGGCAATCGCCTCCATCACGTCCTGTTTGGTCTGGGCGTTGGTCAGGTTGGCGTAGAGGAAATGCTGACCCGCGCCCTGCGCGGCCTCATGCAGTTCATCGACGCGGTAGGCGCGTATCGACTGGACAATGTTTGGACGGACTGTCTGCAAAAGCATGGTCGCGTTCCTCCTTAGGTATCAAAAACAAAATCCTTGGGCGATCACTGCACGATGCGGCGAAAGCTTGCGTAATGGTCACTCGTATAAAAACAGGCCTCGGGCGCGGTGGGCTGCTGGCCCCCACACACGATTCGGCGCGCCCCCCGGTCACGCGATCCTGGTGTCTTCACGGTGTACTCGCGGTAGTAGCCACGAGCTTTCGCCGGGAGCAGCCGCTCGCGGTTACCGAAGCGACTGCCGTCTTTGGTGTAAGGGAATGGCCCACCGGCACGGATCAGGCGCTCGGTGATTTGGGCTTCGCTCGGCAGGCTGGCCAGCGCAATCGTTTCCAGTTGCGCCTGTGGCGCCTTCGCGACGGCGCCATTGCCAAAAACAGCGGCCACTGCCAGAACGATAGCGAGCCCCAACTTGCACAGGGGTTGCCACGCAGGCTGCCAACCGAGGAGAAACACGGGATATCCCTGAAATACGAAGCCGCGATGGTATCGAATCAGGCGGGAAAGCTCAAGCCGCTGCCTCAATTTGGGGCAGTCACGTCAGCACAATAGTGTGCGCTAACGAACGGCTAAAGCCTTTTAGTGAACGGCTTTTTCACATCACGACGGCGCTTTTTTGGGGTGTAAAAGAGTTGTGACGGCGTTGTCACAAGCCCGTGCGCCAACCTGGGCCATCCGGCCCAGGGCTTTCAACGCACGGCGTTGGCGTCGGCCACCGTCAGGGCCGTCATGTTGACGATACGGCGCACCGTGGTGGAGGGCGTCAGGATGTGCACCGGTTTGGCCGCGCCCAACAAAACCGGGCCGATGGCGATGCCGCCGCCGGCCGCTGTCTTCAGCAGGTTGTAGCTGATGTTGGCGGCGTCGATGTTGGGCATGACCAGCAGGTTGGCTTCACCGCTCAGGGTCGAGCTGGGCATCAGCTGGGTGCGGTAGGCGGCGTCGAGCGCGGCGTCGCCGTGCATCTCGCCGTCGACTTCGAGCCAGGGCGCCTGCTCTTGCAGCAGGGCCAGCGTTTCGCGCATCTTGAGCGCCGAAGGCTGGTTGCTCGAGCCGAAGCTGCTGTGCGAAAGCAGCGCGGCCTTCGGCAGCAGGCCGAAGCGTTTCATCTCTTCGGCCGCCATCACGGTGATCTCGGCCAGCTGCTGCGCCGTCGGGTCGTAGTTGACGTGGGTGTCGACCAGCATCACCTGGCGGCCGGGCAGGATCAGCCCGTTCATGCAGGCATAGGTCTTGGCACCCTTGCGCAGGCCGATCACCTGGTCGATGTAATGCAGGTGCATCGCCGTGGTGCCCCAGGTGCCGCAAAGCATGCCGTCGACCTCACCCTTGTGCAGCAGCATCGCGCCGATCAGCGTGAGCCGTCGCCGCATCTCGATCTTGGCGTGCTGAGCGGTGACACCCTTGCGCGCGTTCATGCGGTGGTAGGTTTGCCAGTAGTCGCGGTAGCGGTCGTCTTGTTCGACGTTGACCACGTCGTAGTCGCGCCCGGGCTGCAGGCGCAGGCCGAACTTCTCGCAGCGCTGGGCGATCACCACCGGGCGGCCGATCAGCGTGGGCCGCGCCAAGCCTTCGTCAACCACCACCTGCACCGCACGCAAGATGCGCTCTTCTTCACCTTCGGCATAGGCCACGCGCTTGTGCTTGGCGCCCTTGGCCAGGTTGAAGATCGGCTTCATCGTGGTGCCCGAGGCATAGACGAAGCTCTGCAGCTTCTCGCGGTAGGCGTCGAGGTCTTTCACCGGCCGGGTGGCCACGCCCGACTCGGCCGCAGCCTTGGCAACCGCAGGGGCGATCTTCATCATCAGGCGCGGATCGAACGGTTTGGGGATCAGGTACTCGGGCCCGAAGCTCAGCGTCACACCGGCGTACGCCGCTGCCACCACGTCGTTTTGCTCGACCTGCGCCAGCTCGGCGATGGCGTGCACCGCCGCGATCTCCATCTCGGACGTGATCGTGGTGGCGCCGCTGTCGAGCGCGCCCCGGAAGATGTACGGGAAACACAGGACGTTGTTGACCTGGTTCGGATAGTCGGTGCGGCCGGTGGCGATGATGGCGTCGCTGCGCACTTCTTTGACTTCTTCCGGCAGGATCTCGGGCGTCGGGTTGGCCAGCGCCAGGATCACCGGCTGCGCCGCCATCTTGATGACCATCTCCTTCTTCAGCACCCCGCCCGCCGACAGACCGAGGAAGATGTCGGCGCCGGCAACCACCTCGCTCAGCGTGCGCAGCGTCGTCTTCTGCGCAAATTCGATCTTGTCTGCGTCCATCAGCTCGGTGCGGCCTTCGTAGACCACGCCGGCGAGGTCGGTGACCCAGATGTTTTCGCGCGGCACCCCGAGCTTGACCAGCAGGCTAAGGCAGGCCAGCGCCGCAGCGCCCGCGCCCGACGACACCAGCTTCACCTCGGTGATCTTCTTGCCCGTGACCTTGAGCGCATTGAGCACCGCCGCACCGACCACGATGGCCGTGCCGTGCTGGTCGTCGTGGAACACCGGGATGTTCATGCGGCTGCGCAGCGCGCGCTCCACATAGAAGCAGTCGGGTGCCTTGATGTCTTCGAGGTTGATGCCGCCGAAAGTGGGCTCGAGTGCCGCGATCATGTCGATCAGCTTGTCGAGGTTCTTCTCGTTGACCTCGATGTCGAACACGTCGATACCGGCGAACTTCTTGAACAGAACGGCCTTGCCTTCCATCACCGGCTTGGCCGCCAGCGGGCCGATGTCGCCGAGCCCCAGCACCGCCGTGCCGTTGGTGATGACGGCCACCAGGTTGCCGCGCGAGGTGTAGCGAAACGCGTTGGCCGGGTCGGCCACGATCTCTTCACACGCCGCTGCCACGCCGGGTGAATACGCCAGCGCCAGATCGCGCTGGTTGACCAGCTGCTTGGTCGCCGCGATGGCCACTTTGCCGGGCGTCGGGAACTCGTGGTACTCAAGTGCGGCGCGGCGCAACTCGGCGCGCTTTTCTTCTGAGGAGCTCATGGCGTTGTCTCGTTGTGTGACCCGCACAATCTGCGTGTCGGTGGGCCCGCATTGTAGGAGTGCACACCGCGGCGGGATGCGCGTAATTGCGTATCGCGCCACGGGCGGCCTCCGCAATACTGGCAGGCGTTTCCCCTCGCCGCTGACTCCCTCGCCGATGCCCTCCTCCGCCACCCTCTCCCTTGCGAGCACCCCACGGCCCAGCCGCTGGCGGCGCGCTCTGCTGTGGGGTGCGCTGGTGGGCCTGCTGCTGGTGGCGCAGTCGCTGCTGGTGTGGTTGACGCTCGACTACGAAAGCAACCGCTCGCAAGAGCAGGTCGATGGGGCGGCGGCCGTGTCCATCGGCGACCTTCGACGAGCGCTCGGCCGCGACTTGCAAAGCCTGCAGGCGCTGACCTGGAACGCGCCCCCCATCCTGCAGTGGCGCGCGGATGCGGCCGACCTCTTGCGCTCGCGCCGCGAGCTGCTGCGCATCGAGCGGCGCGA
>NZ_JANOCG010000531.1:0-9866 GCF_031412075.1 Rhizobacter sp. | reverse complement strand
CCTCACCCGCGCTTTGGCCCCGCCAACCGGGTGACCTTGTTGCGCATGGCCTTGTCGGCCTTGTTGGCCGCCGTGGTCGGTGAGCCGCTGGGGCAGCCCGACACCATCGCCTGGGTGATCGTGGTGGCCGCCACCGTGACGGCCGTGCTCGATGCCGCCGACGGCCCCCTTGCCCGACGCAGCGGCCAGGCCAGCGACTTCGGCGCGCGCTTCGACATGGAGACCGATGCCTGGCTCACGCTGGTGCTGTGCGGTCTGATCGTGCACTTCGACAAGGCAGGCGCCTGGGTCCTGGCCGCGGGCCTGATGCGTTATGCCTTCGTGGCGGCCGCCCGCCTGTGGCCCTGGTTGTCGGGCACACTGCCTGCGAGCCTGCGGCGCAAGGCGGTGTGCGTGGCGCAGATCACCACGCTGATCGTCTGCCTCGGGCCGATCGTGCCGCACATGCTCTCATCGGCGCTGGCCGCCGCCAGCGTGCTGGTGCTGGCCTGGTCTTTCGCGGTTGATGTGCGAACGCTTGCCAAGACGCGAGCCCATCTGCTGGAGTCATCGACATGAAAGTTCTTCTTTCTTCATCACGCGCCTGGTTGACCATGGTGCTGCTGGTGTGCGCCACAGGCGCGGCCCGCGCCGAGCCGGCCCGCTATGAGATCGACCCGAGCCACCTGGCCATCGGCTTCCTGGTCGAGCACATCGGCTACGCCAAGGTGCAGGGCATGTTTCGCACGGCGCGCGGCAGCTACCGCTTCGACGAGGCCACCGGCGCGCTCTCTGAGGTGCGCGTCGAGGTCGACACCGCCAGCGTGTTCAGCAACCACACCAAGCGCGACGAGCACCTGAAGGGGCCGGTGTTCCTCAACAGCGCCGAGCACCCGAAGATGGTGTTCACCGCCACCAGCGCCAAGCGCACTGGTGACCGCACCTTCGAGATCGCGGGCCAGCTGCAGCTGATCGGCAAGACGCAGCCGGTCACCTTGCAGGCGACCTGGAACAAGAGCGCCGATTCGCCCATCGGCACCGGCCCGCTCGGTGGCAAGCCTTATGTGATGGGCGTGTCGGCGCGCGGTGTCTTCAAGCGCAGTGCCTATGGCATGAACTACGCCGTGGCCAACGGCTGGGTGGGCGACGAGGTGCACATGCAGATCGAGTTCGAGGCGGTGCGGCAGTGAGCCTTCTGCGTTGACGGCGCCGACCCTTCGGCGCAGCGCCCGGGTGTGGGCGGGTTGGCTGCTGCGGTTTGCAGTCGCCTTCTTCCTGCTCAACCTGTTGTTCACCTTCGAGAACCGGTGGCCGGGGCTCGGGGTGCTCTACATGCCGCGGCTCTCGTTCGAGTTTTGCCTGGGCGTGCTGGCACTGATGGGCTGGGTCTCCTGGCGCGGTGGACTGTCGGCGCGCGCGGCCTCGGCCCTCGCAGTGGCCGTGCTGGGGTGCGGCGCACTTCGTTATGTCGACGTGACGGCGGCTGCGGTGTTCGGTCGCCCGCTCAACTTCTACTGGGACGGTCGCCACGCCGCCGAGGTGCTGCAACTGGCGCTGCAGCCGGTGGCGTGGTGGCAGGTCGCGGCCACACTGGTGCTGGTGCTGCTGAGCGTGTATGCCTTGTACCGGCTCGCCCGCCGGGCGGTTGCGACGCTGGCCGAGTGCCTCGCCTGGCGCGCGCCGCAGCCGGTTTTGCTGCTGGCCGGGCTGGCGCTCACGCTCAGCTTCATTTCGTACCAGCCGGCGGGCCCCGACACACGCTGGTATTTTTCGCTGCCGCTCAGCCCGACGCTCGCGCGCCAGCTGGCGCTGCTGCCGGCGGCGCTGTGGCCGGCCAGCGGTGATGCCGTGCTGTCGCCCAGCCCGGCGTTCACGGGCAACCTGAGCCGCTTGCAGGGTGCCGACGTGTTGCTGTTGTTCGCCGAGTCGTATGGCATGACGAGCTTCGACGACCCGGCCAAGGCCCGCGCGCTGCAGTCTGCACGCGAGCAGTTCGCGCAGGCGGTTCGCGCCAGCGGGCGCGGCGTGGTGTCGGCGCGCGTGGAGTCACCCACCTTCGGCGGCGCATCGTGGCTGGCGCATGCCGGCCTGCTGTCGGGGGTGGACACCCGCGACCCGCATCACAACGACCTGCTGCTCAGGAGCGAGCGGCCGACACTCGTCGGGCATTTCGCGCGCCATGGCTACCGCACGGTGGGCTGGATGCCGGGGCTGCAGCGGCCCTGGCCCGAGGGCAGCTTCTACGGCTTCGACCGCATCGCCGATGTGAATGGCATCGGCTATGCGGGCCCGGCCTTCGGCTACTGGCATGTGCCCGACCAGGCGGCGATGGCGCTGCTGCATGCACAGGAGCTGGAGCGGCCCTTGGCCGAGCGTGCGCCGCGTTTCATGGTCTTCCCCACGCTGAACACCCACGCGCCGTTTCGCCCGCTGCCGCCTTATCTTGAAGACGGCGCGCGTGCCGCGCAGGCCGACGCCTACACGCCCGCGCAACACGCTGCGGCCCTGGAGGCCGAGGTGTCGTGGAGCGAGGTGGCCACGCCCTATCTCGACTCGCTGCATTACCAGTTCGCCTGGCTCGGCGGCTACCTGGCGCAGCATGCGCCGCGCAAGCTGGTGCTCATCGTCGTGGGTGATCACCAGCCTTTTGCTGCCGTGTCGGGACCCAACGCGAGTTGGGACGTGCCGGTGCATGTGATCTGCGACGACCCGCTGCTGCTGCAGCGCTTCATCGCGCGCGGTTTCACGCCGGGCTTGCAGCCCCCCGCAGCCTCACTCGGCCCGATGCGCGGGCTCACGCCCTTGTTGCTGGAGGTGTTCGACGACCCCGCTGCCGCCGGCCCCCAGGTGCGCACGGACCAACACCACCCGGGCCGGGGCTAAACCGTGGCGGCCCGGGTCGGCGCTTTTCGTTGCAGCGCCCACAGCCAGATGAGTGCTGCGGCCAACAGGGCCAGCGGCACCAGGCTGGCCCAGTTCATCCAGGCCCAGCCGCCGGTGGTGACCAGGGCACCCGAGCTGAAGGCGGTGACCGTCATCGTGAGGTAGACCCAGAAATCGAGCGCCGCCTGCGCGGTGGTGCGCTCCTCCGGCCGGTAGGCCTGGGTGAACAAGGTCGTGCCGCCGATGTAGAGGAAGTTCCAGCCCACGCCCAGCAGCAAGAGCGCGCTGGTGAAGTGCATCAGGTCGATGCCGTGCAAGGCGATGGCGACGCAGGCGACGTTGAGCAAGAGGCCGATCGCGAGAATCGGCATCACGCCAAAACGTTTGATCAGGCTGCCGGTGAAAAAGCTCGGCACGAACATGCCCAGCACGTGCCACTCGAGCACCCACGCGGCGGCAGAGAAGGGGTGCTGGCACTGCGCCATGGCAATCGGTGTGGCCGTCATCAACAGGCTCATCACACCGTAGCCCAGCGCACACGCGGCCACCGACACGATGAACACCGGCTGGCGCGCGATCTCCCGCAAGGGGCGGCCGGGCTTCTCGGGCGTGGGCAACGGCAGTGGCGGGAACGGGATGAACGAAATCACCAGCAGCGCCAGCAAGGCCACCGCCACCAGGGCCACGTAGGCGCCTGCAAAGGGTGCGGGCAACACGTCACGCGTGCCGTTGGCCAGCTGTGGCCCGACCACGGCCCCCAGAATGCCGCCCGCCAGCACCCACGAGATCGCACGCTCCTTGAAGGCGGGTGCCACCAGTTCGGCGGCCGCAAAACGGTAAAGGCCGGCGTTGGCGTTGTAGTAACCCGCGACCACGGTAGCCGCCACCAGCAGCCAGAAGTTGTGCTGGATCGCTGCCCAGGCACACACCGCCGTCGACGCCATGGCCACCACCAGCCCGGCCTGGAAGCTGCGCTTGCGGCCCCAGGCACGCTGGTGGCGTGCGACCAGGCCGGTGAAGAGCGCGCCACCGGCCACATAACCCATCACCGGCAGGGTGGCCATCCAGAGTGTGGGCGCGAGTTGCAGCCCCACCAGGCCGTTGATGGCGATGAAGGTGACGTTGTTGATGAGAAAGAAGCCCTGGCACAAGGTCAGCCACAGCAGCGGTGTGTTCATGGGGCCGTGCGCTTTTCTTCAGAGCGATGACAGGGCCAGGTGTGCCAGCACGGCGAGCGGCGCGGTGTCGGCGCGCAACACGCGCGGGCCCAGGCTCAGCGGGGCAAAACCGGCGGCTTCGGCGAGTGCGACTTCGCTGTCGGTGAGACCGCCTTCGGGGCCGCTCAAAAACACCGCCGGCCCCGTCATCGGTGTGAGTGTGCGGGTGGCGCGCGGGCTCAGCACGCAGCGCTGCTCACCTTGTGACGCCGGCCGCTCGCGCAACCAGTCGGCCAGTGTGCGCACCGGGGCGAGGCTGGGCACACAGGTGCGCCCACTCTGTTCGCACGCGGCCACCGCCACTGCCTGCCAATGTGCCAGCCGGCGCTCGGCGCGCTCGCCGCTCAGGCGCAACACCGAACGTTCGGTGAGCAGCGGCTGGATCGCACTCACGCCGAGCTCGGTGGCTTTTTCGACCAGCGCGTCCATGCGATCGTTGGCCGGCATGCCGATGGCCAGGGTGATGGGGTGCGGCAGCTCGCGGTCGACCGGGTCGTGCTGCTGCACTTGCACCTGCACCTCGCTGCGCCCCATCTGCGCAACGGTGGCCCGCCACTCGCCGCCCTGGCCGTTGAACAGCGTGATCTCGGTACCGGGCTGCAGTCGCAGCACCTGCACATGGCGCGCCGGGCCGGGTGGCAGGGTGATGAGGGTGTCGGCGTGAAGCGGCTGTTCGACGTACAGGCGGGCAGGCATGCGGCGAGTGTGCCTCAGCTAGAGTGGCGCACAGGGAGCCTCGACATGACCACCGACATCGAACGCCTCGACGAAGCCGACGCCTGCCACGACGATGACCCGCCACGCGGCGCGGCGTTGCTGCGCGAGATCGATGCAAGGCAACTGCCGGCCGAACGTTGGCCCAATTACGCCTTCTTGCTCAACCACGTGCTGGGTGAAAAGCTGGCCGCGTGGGATGAGGCGCTGGCTGGCCAACGGCAGCTGATGACGCTCGCCCAGCCTGCCCCCGTGCCCGTGTTGTGGCGTCAGCTCGGTTGTGCGGCACAGGTGGTAGGCGCTGCCGAGCCGCTGGAGCAGGCCGTCGAGGCGCTGGCTTCATCGAGCGGGGCGGCGCCCGAGCGGTCTCGTGAACTCATCAGCCTGGGTGCGGCGATGTACCTCGCGCCCTCGCAAGGTGCTGCCGACGCGGGGCAGACGGCCTTGCGTGCGTTGGCGCCGGTGATGTATGCCGCCTGGCCCACTGGCACGGCGCTGGATGCGCAAGCCGCCGCCTGTGCCAACAACATCGCCAACGGCATGCTGGAGCGCAGCGACGACGACTTGCGCAACGGCGCCTTGCGCGCGGCGCTCGCCTGCGGCGCCGAGCTGGCCGAGCGCCTTTGGCGACGGGCCGGCACCTGGGTCCAGCAAGAGCGTGCGCTCTACCTGCGTGCCCAAGCCTGCACCCTGCTCGGCGAGCCGCATCTGACGCGGCGGCATGCGATCGACGGGCTGGCCCTGCTCGATGCGCATGACAGCGCCGGCGGTGAAAGCGTGGACCGTGCCTTCCTGGAGCTGGAGCGCTGGAACGCCTGCGTCTGGTTGGGCATGGCCGACGAAGCCGAGGGCGCACTGTCGCGCGCCCAGGCGCTGGCCGCAGGCTTCAACGATGCCGGTTTGACGCAGTGGTTTGAAACGCGCCGCCAGCGCCTGCCGGCCTTTCGCCGTTAGGCGCGACGAGGCCTCGGCTCAGCCGCCGAACAAGGTGCGCCGGGCCTTTTCGGCGGCAGGCAGGCCCTTGCGGTCGCGGATCTGGTCGAGCACGCGGGTGGCGACGTCGCGCAGTTCTTCGATGCTGTTGGCTTTTTCGACCGACAGGGTCAGCGTGAAGCCGCGCAAGCCGAGCTCGCTGGAGATCAGCTGGGTGAGCGCTGCGGTGAACTTCGGGTAGTCGAGAGGGCCGATGTCGACCGGCTCGGTCTCGGCGAACGCGGGCGGCTTTTCGGTGCTGGAGCGGTTCGACGAGCCAGCCACAGGAGCGATCAGGTTCAGGGATTCGAGGAACTTGAAGTCTTCGGGCTTCAGGCCGGTCACGTTGGCCAGCAGCATCTCTTCGGTCTTGACGCCGTCGATCAGCAGCAGCAGGTTTCGTTGAGAACGCTCCTTCACCAGGGCGCGCGCCTGCATCTCTGCTCTTCCCTCTTCTGTCTTGGACCAAATCACGGACGACCTCCAGCGGAAAATCTCATCGCACATCCGAAGTGTGCGCGGATTGCGCTCACCCGAGGCGGTTGCTCGGTGCGCGCATTGCGGCACCGCTTTATGTGTGTATTAGAACCGGCGCCGGGGAAAAGGTCATGCATTCCCGGCGCGCGGCAGGCGATCGCTGCGCGCCGGGGTGGCTGCGGGGTCAGGCCTTGTCGCGCAGCTCGCGTCGCAGGATCTTGCCCACCGGCGTCTTGGGCAACTCGTTGCGGAACTCCACCACCTTGGGCCGCTTGTAGCCTGTCATGTTGGCTTCGCAGTAGCTGCGCACATCGGCTTCGGTGACGGCAGGGTTGCTGCGCACGATCACCAGCTTGACGGCCTCGCCCGCCTTGGCGTCAGGCACACCCACCGCCGCGCACTCCAGGATGCCAGGCATCTGCGTGACCACGTCTTCCACCTCGTTGGGGTAGACGTTGAAGCCGCTCACCAGGATCATGTCTTTCTTGCGGTCGACGATCTTGAAGTAGCCGCGTGCGTCGACCGTGCCGATGTCGCCGGTGCGGAAGAAACCGTCGGCCGTCATCACCTTGGCCGTTTCATCAGGCCGCTGCCAGTAGCCCGCCATCACCTGTGGGCCGCGGATGGCGATCTCGCCCGGCGTGCCCAGGGGCACTTCCTTGCCGTCGTCGTCGAGCAGAACCACTTCGGTGTTGGGCAAGGGCAGGCCGATGGTGCCGGTGAAGGCGTCGCTGTCGGTCGGGTTGCAGGTCGCCGACGGCGAGGTTTCCGACAGGCCATAACCTTCGCAGATCGGGCAGCCGGTTTTCTCAAGCCACAGCTTGGCCGTGGCCTGCTGCACGGCCATGCCGCCGCCAACCGAGATCTTCAGGTGGCTCCAGTCGACGGTGTTGAAGTCGGCGTGGTTGGCCATCGCGTTGAACAGCGTGTTCACCGCCGGCAAGCTGTGCACCCGCTCGACCGACAGCGCCTTCAGCACCGCCGGGATGTCGCGCGGGTTGGGGATCAGGATGTTGCAGCCGCCGGTGCGCATCGACAGCATCATGTTCGAGGTGAAACCGAAGATGTGATACAGCGGCAGCGCGCATACCGTGACGGGCTGCTCGCCCGCGGGAATCTTCTTCAGCGCCGGCTGGTACCAGGCTTCGCATTGCAGCGTGTTGGCCACCAGGTTGCGGTGCAGCAGCACGGCGCCCTTGCTCACCCCGGTGGTGCCGCCGGTGTACTGCAGCACGGCGATGTCGGTCGGCTTGAGGTCGGGGGCACGGAAAGCCGCCTTGCGGCCAGCGGCCACGGCGTCGTTGAAACGCACCACGCCTGGCAGCGTGAAGGCGGGCACCATCTTCTTCACGTTGCGCACGACGTAGTTGACGATCATGCCCTTGGGAAAGCCGAGCAGGTCGCCCATGCTGGCGAGGATCACCTTCTTCGTGGGCACCGCGGCATAGCAGGCCTGCAGCACCGAGGCGAAGTTCTCGATGATGACGATGGCCTTCGCGCCCGAGTCCTTCAACTGGTGCTCCAGCTCGCGCGGGGTGTACAGCGGGTTCACATTCACCACCACCAGGCCGGCGCGCAGGATGCCGGCCACCGCGATCGGGTACTGCGGCGTGTTGGGCATCATGATCGCCACACGGTCGCCCTTTTCCAGGCCCTGCGACTGCAGGTAGGCGGCAAAAGCACGCGACTGTTCGTCGATCTGGGCAAAGCTGAAGCCCTTGCCCATGAACTTGTAGGCCGTGGCGGCGCCGTTCTTCTTGAACGCTTCTTCGATCAGGGCTGCCAGTGAGGCGTACTGGTTGAAGTCAATCTGCTCAGGCACGCCTGCGGGGTACTGCTTGAGCCAAGTCTTTTCCATCAGATTCTCCGGTGCAATGCTTTTGCGAAATGCGCGATTCTGACGCACACCTGACGCAAGCCGCATCAGGGGTTTCGAGCGTCGAACGGGTGTTCTTTTTGTCCGACATGCACTACTGCACAGGCCTTCGATACCTCAGGCCGAACGGTCGGTGACGTGCGAGCGAAGCAACGCACCCATCAAGCAACGCCCGCGGAGCCGGCTTCGCCGGTCCGCCAGGCGTGCCTTGCAGGCCGCGCTGGGCCAGTGGCCCAGCCCTTCGCCAGGCACATCTTGTCCACTGGACAAGATGTGTCCGGGCCCAGCCCCCGGGGGCAGGAGCGCCAGCGACTGGGGAGCCTTACTCGATGGCTTTCACCATGTCTTCGACCACCTTCTTGGCGTCGCCGAACACCATCATGGTCTTGTCCATGTAGAAGAGCTCGTTGTCCAGGCCGGCGTAACCGGCGGCCATCGAGCGCTTGTTGACGATGATGGTCTTGGCCTTGTAGGCCTCCAGGATCGGCATGCCGTAGATCGCGCTGCCCTTGATGTGGGCGGCAGGGTTCACCACGTCGTTGGCGCCCAAAATGATCGCTACGTCGGCCTGGCCGAACTCGCCATTGATGTCTTCCATCTCGAACACCTGGTCGTAAGGCACTTCGGCCTCGGCCAGCAGCACGTTCATGTGGCCCGGCATGCGCCCGGCCACCGGGTGGATGGCGTACTTGACGGTGATGCCCTTCTCGGTGAGCTTGGCGGCCAGTTCCTTCACGGCGTGCTGGGCACGGGCGACCGCCAGGCCGTAGCCCGGCACGATGACCACGGTTTCGGCGTTGCCGAGCACGAAGGCCGCGTCGTCGGCGCTGCCGCTCTTGACCGGACGTTGTTCGGCGCTGCCTGCGACGGCGGTGGTCGCTTCACCACCGAAGCCGCCCAGGATCACGTTGAAGAACGAGCGGTTCATCGCCTTGCACATGATGTAGCTCAGGATCGCTCCCGACGAGCCCACCAGCGAGCCGGCAATGATCAGCATGCTGTTGTTGAGCGAAAAGCCGATGCCCGCCGCCGCCCAGCCCGAGTAGCTGTTGAGCATGGACACCACCACCGGCATGTCGGCGCCGCCGATCGGGATGATGATCAAGACGCCCATCACGAAGCTCAGCGCCAGCATGGCAAAAAACGCCGGCCAGCTGCCGGTGAACATGAACACCAGGCCGAGGCCGATGGTCAGCAGGCCCAGCGCCAGGTTCAGCATGTGCTGGCCCGGGAACACCACCGGCGCGCCTTTGAAGAGGCGGAACTTGTAGGTGCCCGAGAGTTTGCCGAAGGCGATCACCGAGCCGCTGAAGGTGATGGCGCCGATGGCCGCGCCCAGGAAGAGCTCCAGGCGGTTGCCGGTGGGAATGGGGTCACCGGCGTTCTTGACGATCTGGAAGGCGGCCGGCTCGGCGACCGCTGCCACCGCAATGAACACGGCCGCCAGGCCGATCATGCTGTGGAAGAAGGCCACCAGCTCGGGCATCTTGGTCATCTCGACCGTCTTGGCGCGGTAGGCGCCGTAGGCCGCACCGGCCAGCAGGCCCAGCATGACCCAGCCGAGGCCGAGCACGTTGCCTTTGGACAGCTTGTAGATCAGCGCGCCGGTGGTCACCACGGCGATGGCCATGCCGACCATGCCGAACAGGTTGCCGCGGATCGAGGTGGTGGGGTGCGACAGGCCCTTCAAGGCCTGGATGAAGCAGACGCTGGCAACCAGGTAGAGCAGCGTGACGACGTCCATGCTC
>NZ_JANOCG010000530.1:0-5408 GCF_031412075.1 Rhizobacter sp. | reverse complement strand
GCTGACCGGCGGCGATGACGGCCGCGTGAAGGCCGTCAAGTTCAAGGACGGCATGGAAGTCGCGGCCGACCTGGTGGTGATGGCCGTCGGCATTCGCCCCAACACCGAGCTGGCCGAGAAGATGCGCCTGCACTGCAACCGCGGCATCGTGGTCAACGACACCATGCAGACCGTCACCGACGCCCGCATCTACTCGGTCGGCGAATGCGCGGCGCACCGTGGCATCGCCTATGGGCTGGTGGCGCCGCTGTTCGAGCAGGCCAAGGTGGCGGCCAATCACCTGGCGGAATTCGGCATCGGCCGCTACCTGGGCTCGCTCACCTCCACCAAGCTCAAGGTCACGGGCATCGACCTGTTTTCGGCCGGCAACTTCACCGGCGGCGAGGGCTGCGAAGACATCGTGATGAGCGACCCCTTCGGCGGGGTCTACAAGAAGCTGGTGATCAAAGACGACAAGCTGATCGGCGCCTGCCTGTACGGCGACACCGCCGATGGCAGTTGGTACTTCAAGCTCTTGCGCGATGGCCGCAGCGTGCACGACATCCGCGACAAGCTGATGTTCGGTGAGTCGAACATCGGCGACGTGGGCCACGAAGGCCACAACAAGGCTGCGGCCATGGCCGACAGCGACGAAGTCTGCGGCTGCAACGGCGTCAACAAGGGCACCATCTGCAAGGCCATCAAGGAAAAAGGCCTGTTCACGCTCGAAGAGGTGCGCAAGCAGACCAAGGCCTCGGCCTCTTGCGGCTCTTGCACCGGCCTGGTCGAACAGCTGCTCATGTTCACGGCAGGTGGCGACTATTCGGCCACGCCGAAGAAGAAGGCCATGTGTGGCTGCACCGATGCGAGCCATCAGGAGGTGCGCGACGCCATTCGCGAGCAGAAACTGCTCACCATCGGCGACACCTACAAGGCCATGGCGTGGCGCACACCCAACGGGTGCTCGAGCTGCCGCCCGGCCGTCAACTACTACGTCACCAGCACCTGGCCGAAAGAGGCCAAGGACGACCCGCAATCGCGCTTCATCAACGAGCGCAGCCACGCCAACATCCAGAAAGACGGCACCTACTCCGTCATTCCGCGCATGTGGGGCGGCGAGACCACGGCCGCCGAGTTGCGCCGCATCGCCGACGCAGTCGACAAGTACAAGATCCCCACCGTCAAGGTCACCGGCGGCCAGCGCATCGACCTGCTGGGCGTGAAGAAGGAAGACCTGGTCAACGTGTGGAAAGACATCGGCATGCCCAGCGGCCACGCCTACGCCAAGGCACTGCGCACGGTCAAGACCTGCGTGGGCAGCGAGTGGTGCCGCATGGGCACGCAAGACAGCACCCAGATGGGCAAGGACCTGGAGCGCGCCATGTGGCGCATGTATGCCCCGCACAAGGTCAAGTTCGCCGTCTCCGGCTGCCCGCGCAACTGCGCCGAAGCCGGCATCAAGGACGTGGGTGTGATCGGTGTCGATTCCGGCTGGGAGATGTACATCGCCGGCAACGGCGGCATCAAGACCGAGGTGGCGCACTTCTTCGTCAAGGTCAAGACAGCTGCCGAAGTGCTCGAGTACACCGGCGCCTTCTGCGAGCTCTACCGCCAGGAGGGCTGGTACCTCGAGCGCACGGTGCACTACGTGAACCGCGTGGGCCTCGACTACGTGAAGAAGCGCATCCTCGACGATGCCGAAGGCCGCAAGGCCCTGTGGGAGCGTTTGCAATTTGCACTGGACGGCGAACCCGACCCGTGGTTCGAATTCGACAAAGCCGCGGTGGACACCCGCCAGTTCTCCCCTCTCTCCGCCTGAGCCCGCCATGAGCCAATGGAAATCCATCTGCCCCGTCTCCGACATTCCGGTGCTGGGTGCCCGCCGCGTCGTCCGTGCCCAGGGCACTGCCGTGGCGGTGTTCCGCAACAGCGAAGACAAAGTGTTTGCACTGCTCGACAAGTGCCCGCACAAGGGCGGCCCGCTGAGCCAGGGCATCGTGTTCGGTGAGAGCGTCGCCTGCCCCTTGCACAACTGGACCATCGGCCTGAGCGACGGCTGCGCGCAGGCGCCTGATGTCGGTTGCACCACACCGTTCAAGGTGAAGGTCGACAACGGGGTGGTGCACCTCGATCTTGATGAGCTGAACTCGCTCGCCCTCGACGAGGTCCAGGCGACGGCATGAACAAGAGGGCCGAGCGCCGGGCCGCTCCCAAGCCGGCCCGCGCCCCCTCGGGGGGCCGTTTGACGCACCCGTCGAACGAGGGGTTGTCATGACTGAAACGCGCAGCACCTGCCCGTATTGCGGGGTCGGCTGCGGTGTGATCATCGAGTCGCACGGCGACCAGATCACCGGTGTGCGCGGTGACCCGGATCACCCGGCCAACTTCGGTCGCCTGTGCACCAAGGGCAGCACGCTCCACCACACCGCCGCCAAGCCAATCACGCTGCAAGCGCGGCTGCTGCAGCCTGCGCACCGCCTCTCTCGCCAAAGCGCGCCGCAGGCCGTGTCGTGGGACGCTGCGCTCACGCTCGCCACCGACAAGTTCGCGCAGGTCATCACCGAGCACGGGCCCGACGCCGTGGGCTTCTACATCTCGGGCCAGCTGTTGACCGAGGATTACTACGTCTTCAACAAGCTTGCCAAGGGCTTGATCGGCACCAACAACGTCGACACCAATTCGCGCCTGTGCATGAGCAGCGCAGTGGCTGGCTACAAGGCCACGCTCGGGGCCGACGCGCCGCCGGCCTGTTACGACGACCTGAACTTTGCGTCCACGCTCTTCATCACCGGCTCGAACACCGCCTTCGCCCACCCCATCCTCTACCGCCGCATCGAAGACGCCAAGCGCGCCAACCCGGCGTTGAAGATGATCGTGGCCGACCCGCGCCGCACCGAGACGGCCGAAGCGGCCGACCTGCACCTGCCCATCCTGCCCGGCACCGACGTGGCGCTGTACCACGGCATGCTGCACGTGATGCTGTGGGAAGGCCTGACCGACAGCGCCTACATCGCCGCCCACACCCCAGGCTTCGAAGCCCTGCGCAACCGGGTGCGCGACTTCACGCCCAAACATGTCGCTGAGGTTTGCGGCATCAGGGAAGATGCGCTGCTGCAAGCGGCACGCTGGTTTGGTGATGCAAACGGCCGCACGCTGTCGCTCTACTGCCAAGGCCTCAACCAGAGCAGCAGCGGCACCGCCAAGAACGCCGCGCTCATCAACCTGCACCTGGCCACCGGCCAGATCGGCAAACCCGGCGCCGGGCCCTTCTCGCTCACCGGGCAGCCCAATGCGATGGGCGGGCGCGAGGTCGGCGGCCTGGCCAACCTGCTGAGCGCGCACCGCGACCTGGCCAACCCGGAACACCGTGCCGAAGTGGCGCGGCTGTGGGGCGTGCCGGAGGTGCCGGCCACGCCGGGCAAGACCGCGGTCGAGATGTTCGAGGCCGCCGCCGACGGGCAGATCAAGGCGCTGTGGATCGCCTGCACCAACCCCGCGCAGTCGATGCCCGACCAGACCACGGTGCGCCGTGCGCTGGAGCGCGCCGAGTTCGTGGTGGTGCAAGAGGCCTTCGGCACCACCACCACCTGCGAGTACGCCGACCTGCTGCTGCCCGCCACCACCTGGGGCGAAAAAGACGGCACCGTCACCAACAGCGAGCGCCGCATCAGCCGCGTGCGCCCGGCCATCGCGAGCCCCGGCGAGACGCGTCACGACTGGGCCGCCGTGGTCGACTTCGCTCAACGGCTAGAGCAGAAGCTGCGCCCCCATCAACCCACGCTCTTTGCCTACGACACACCCGAGTCGGTGTGGAACGAACACCGCGAAAGCACACGCGGCCGCGACCTCGACATCACCGGCCTGAGCTACGCCCAACTTGACGCTGCGCCGGCACAGTGGCCCTTCCCGGAAGGTGCGACCACCGGCCGCACGCGCCTCTACGAAGACGGCATCTTCCCCACCGCCGACGGCCGCGCCAAGTTTGCCGACGTGGCCTACAACAAGGTGGCCGAGCCACGTGATGCGCGCTACCCCGTTTCGCTCACCACCGGCCGACTGCGCGACCAGTGGCACGGCATGAGCCGCACCGGCACCGTGGGCCGCTTGTTCGGCCACGTGCCCGAGCCCAACGTCGAGATGAACCCGCAAGACCTGGTGCGCATGAAGCTCACCAATGGCGACCTGGTCCACGTCACCTCTCGGCGTGGCAGCGTCGTGCTGCCGGTGCAAGCCAGCGACCAGGTGGCCTCCACGCAGGCCTTCATCGCCATGCACTGGGGCGAAGAATTCCTCTCCGGCAGCACCGGCACGGGCACGCGCATCACGGGGGTCAATGTGTTGACCGGCCCGGCGTTCTGCCCCACCTCCAAACAGCCCGAACTCAAGCATGCCGCCGTCAAGGTGCTCAAGGCCGAGCTGCCGTGGCGCCTGCTCGGAGTGGCCTGGTTGCCCGACGACAAGGCGGTGTGGGCACGCGAGCAGCTCAAGCCGCTGATGCGCGCTTTTGCGTTTGCGAGCTGCGTTCCCTTTGGGCGCGAGCGCAGCGGCGTGCTGTTTCGCGCTGCCGCGTACGAAGCTGCGCCCGACGAGCTGCTGACACGCATCGAAGGCATTCTGGGTTTGGGCGGCACCGAGGTGCTGCACTACGCCGACAAACGCCGCGGCCAGCGGCGCACTATGCGGCTCGCGCCTGTGGGTGACAAGACCCAGCTGGAGGGCTTTGTGCTCGCCGGCGACATCAGTGCCGAGGTGTGGATCAAACCCCTGCTGCAAGACGAGCTGCCAGCCCAGGCTTATGGGCGCTTGCTGCTGGTGCCGGGCGCACGCGCACCCGTCGCGGTGCAGTCACGCGGGCGACAGGTTTGCACCTGCTTCAACGTGGCTGAACCCGAGATCAACGCCGCACTCGAAGCCTGCCAGGGCGCGCCCGACGCGCAGCTCGCGCAACTGCAGGACAGCCTGAAATGCGGCACCAATTGTGGTTCGTGCATCCCCGAGTTGAAGCGCATGATCCGTGCGCAGGCACCCGTGGCGTGAGCCGCCCGCTCTTGATGACATCTCCC
Organism: Rhizobacter sp.; assembly: GCF_031412075.1. Taxonomy (GTDB): domain Bacteria; phylum Pseudomonadota; class Gammaproteobacteria; order Burkholderiales; family Burkholderiaceae_C; genus Rhizobacter. The sequence continues at coordinate 366 of NZ_JANOCG010000530.1, read as the reverse complement.
TAGAATCGCGCCCCGCGCCGTGGTGTCATCCCATGGCCCGGGTCTTGCGAAACAGAACCAGGGATACACCATGAGCATCAGCCACTACATCAAGGAAATCGGCCGCGGCAAAGAAGGCGCCCGCTCGCTCAACACCGAGCAGGCGCACGACCTGATGAGCCAGGTGCTCGACGGCCACGTGACCGACCTCGAGCTCGGCGCATTTGCCATGGCCATGCGCATCAAGGGCGAGACGGTGGACGAGACCGCAGGCTTCCTGCAGGCCGCCACCGCACGCTGCCTGCCCATCACCACCCGGCAGCCGGCGGTCGTGCTGCCGTCGTACAACGGTGCGCGCAAGCTGCCCAACCTCACCACGCTGCTGGC
>NZ_JANOCG010000529.1:0-8693 GCF_031412075.1 Rhizobacter sp. | reverse complement strand
GTTCCCCGAGCTGCAGGGCATCATGGGCGGCTACTACGCGCGCCACGAAGGCTTGCGTGACGGGGTGGCCATCGCCATCGAAGACCACTACAAGCCGCGTTTTGCCGGCGACACGCTGCCGTCCAACCACTCGGGCACGGTGCTCGCGCTGGCCGACAAGCTCGAAACCCTGGTCGGCCTGTTCGGCATCGGCCAGCTGCCCACCGGCGACAAAGACCCGTTTGCGCTGCGCCGCCATGCGCTGGGTGTCGTGCGCATCCTGGTCGAGAAAAACATGGCGCTCGACCTGGCCGAGCTGGTGCGCTCGGCCGTGCCGGCCTTCGGCGAGCTGATCAGCGACCCGAGCGAGCCGCTGCTGGTGTTCATCTACGACCGATTGGCAAGCATGTTGCGTGAGCAGGGTTACAGCGCGCAAGAGGTCGACGCGGTGCTGGAGCTGCGGCCCATCCTCGGCGACGTGCCCGGCCGGCTCGCGGCCGTGCGCAGCTTTGCGGCGCTGGCCGAGGCGCCTTCGCTGGCGGCCGCCAACAAGCGCGTGGGCAATATCTTGAAGAAGGCCGAAGGTGCGCTGGAAGCGAAGGTCGACACGACCTTGCTGAACGAGCCCGCCGAAGCCGCCTTGTACGAGGCGCTCGTTCAGGTGCGCCCGCATGCCGATGCCGCCTTCGACCGCGGCGACTACGCCGCGTCGCTGAAAGCCCTGGCGGCGCTGAAGACCCCGGTCGACACTTTCTTCGACCAGGTGATGGTCAACGCTGAAGACCCGGCGCTGCGTGCCAACCGCCTCGGCCTCCTCGTCACCCTCCGCGCTGCAATGAACCGCGTCGCCGACCTCTCGAAGCTCGCCACATGAGAGACGGGCAGGCCATGAACCTCATCATCCTCGACCGTGATGGCACCATCAACGAGGATCGAGACGACTTCATCAAGTCGGCCGACGAGTGGGTGCCCTTGCCCGGCGCGCTGGAGGCGATCGCACGGCTCAACCATGCCGGCTGGCACACGGTGATCGCCACCAACCAGTCGGGCCTGGGCCGCGGCCTGTTCGACATGGCCGCGCTCACCGCCATGCACACCAAGATGAACGCGGCATTGGCGCGCGTGGGCGGGCGCATCGGAGCGGTGTTTTTCTGCCCGCATGCGCCTGAAGACCAGTGCACCTGCCGCAAGCCGCTGCCCGGTTTGTTGGAGCAGATCGGCGAGCGGTATGGCGTTGACCTGCAAACCGTGCCCGTGGTCGGCGACTCGGTGCGCGACCTCGAGGCCGCGGTGGCCGCGGGCTGCCCACCCCACATGGTGCGCACCGGCCGAGGCGCCGCGATGACCGATGCGCAGATTGCGCAGCTGAAGCAGCAGATCCCCGCGCTGCAGGTGCACGCCGACCTGGCGGCGTTTGCCGAGAGCCTGATCCAGCACGAGCGCACGGCGCGTGGTGCGTCGGGCAAGACCGACTCGGGCTTCGGGAGGCTGGATTGATTCGCAACGCGTTGTGTGCCCTGCGGTCCTTGTTGTTTGTGTTGTGGATGTCGGTGACGGTGGTGCCTTGGGGCACCGCGGTGCTCATCGTGTCGATCTTCGTTCGCGGCGACACCATCTACTGGATGTGTGCGGGCTGGCTGCGCCTCGCCATGGGCGGCTGCCGCGTCATCTGCGGCGTGCGTGCGCGCATCACTGGCATGGACAACCTGCCCGACGCGGCGGTCATCCTGCTGTCCAAACACCAGTCGACCTGGGAGACTTTTTTCTTCCCCACGCTGATGCCCAAGCCGCTGGCCTATGTGTTCAAGCGCGAGCTGCTCTACATCCCCTTCTTCGGCTGGGCGATGTCGCGCATGGACATGATCCACATCGACCGCAGCAAGCGCGCGGCCGCCTGGGCCAAGGTGGCCGAGCAGGGCCGCAAACACATGGCCAATGCCAACTGGGTCATCATGTTTCCCGAAGGCACACGCGCGGCGCGTGGCCAACAGGGCACCTACAAATCGGGCGGCACACGGCTCGCGGTCGACACCAGCCGGCCGGTGGTGCCGATTGCGGTGACCTCGGCGGTGTGCTGGCCGCGTAAGTCCTTCCTCGTGCGGCCCGGCGTGATCGATGTGTCGATCGGCAAACCGATCGAGTCGGCGGGCCGCCAGCCCGACGAGCTGATGCGCGAAGTCGAAACCTGGATCGAGGGCGAGATGCGCCGCCTCGATCCGCAAGCCCATCAAACCTAGAATCACGGCTCATGACGCGCGGCGCACCGGCTTCCTCCACCTCGCAGCTTTCGCTGTTTGATGAGCCGGTGTCTGTGCCAGTGACGTTGCCGGTGCCGCAGCTTCTGGCACCACCACCAGCCTCCACCCCCGCACCGCCTGCCGTCCCGATCGCTTCCGTGCTCGCCCCCGCCGTGTTCCGCCACCCGCAGGCCCAGCGGGAGATCCGCCTCAACGAACACCTGGTCGCTTATGCCCTGCGCCGCGCGCGGCGCAAGAGCATCGGCTTCGTGGTCGGTCTCGTGGGCCTGAGCGTGGCCGCACCCAAGTGGGTGGGCGTGGGCGAGATCGAAGCCGCGCTGCGCGAGAAGGCCGGCTGGATCTTGCGCAAGCTGGCCGAGCAGCAAGAGCGTCAACAGCGCCTGCAATCGGCCAAGGTCGACTGGCGCGACGGCACCGGCATTCCCTTCCTCGGCGAGACGGTCATCATCGTGCTCGACGCGCGCGCCGGCCTCACCAAGGGCGGCGCCGTGCTCAATGCCGACGCCGAAGCGCTGCCCGGCGTGCCACGCCTCACGCTGCACATCGGCCTGCCGCACACCGCCACGCCCGAGCAGATCCGCGACGTGGTGCAAAGCTGGTTGCAGCGCCAGGCCCGCCGTGTGTTCGAAGAGCGTTGCAAGCACTTTGCGCAGCAGCTCGGTGTGCGCTATACCAAGCTCAGTTTGTCGTCGGCACAAACGCGCTGGGGCAGTGCGGGGGCGGATGGTGCGATCCGCCTCAACTGGCGGCTGATCCACTTCGCCATGCCCAGCATCGACTATGTGGTCGCGCACGAGCTGGCGCACCTGCGCGAGATGAACCACAGCCCGCGCTTCTGGGACGTGGTGCGCTCGGTGATGCCCGACTTCGAACAAGTGCGCGGCAGCTTGAAAGACGACGTGCTTCCGGTGTTTGATTAGCCCCACCCACCGTTCGGGCTGAGCCTGTCGAAGCCAGCGAGTGGCTCGGTGCAGGCACTTCGACAAGCTCAGTGCGAACGGAATCGGATGTGTTCGCCCAACGACAGGTTTGCATCGCGTGCACCGTTATTCCTTCCGCCAGCTGCTGCTGGTCGCCTTCCTGCTCATCGCTGCCTTGCTCAGCGCCGCCTCGCTGCGTGGCCTGTTCTCGCTGGAAAGCCTGCTGCGCCAGAGCAGCGAAGGTGCGCGCCGGGCCGTGGCCGACACCGCCGATGCGCAGGTGCTGGCCGAGCGTACCGTGGCCATGGAGCGCGCGGCGCGCCAGTACCTGGTGCTCGACGACCCGGTGCTTCGCCAACGGTTTGAAGAAGCCACGCGCGACGCCACGGCGGCCCTCGCCCGCCTGGCCGACAACCGCATTCCGGCCAAGCTGGCGGCCGAGTGGCGCAGCACACAAGAGGGCATCGAGTTGCAACTGCGCGGCGCGGCTGAAGAAAAGCGCTTGCGCGAGCCCGGTGTCACCGCTGCTTTTCGCGAGCTGGAAAGCATCAACGCCTCCATGGCCGAACAGGTGCGCCTGGCCACCGAAGCGCGCAACCAGGTGTTGATGGATGAGCTGGAAAGCGGCCGTGCCGAGCTGGGCCGGCAGATCCTCGCCGCCATCGTGGTGGCGGTTCTGATGGCGCTCGGTTTCGGCGTGTGGCTGGCCCGCCCGCTCAAGAGCTTGGAGCAGGCGGTGATCGGCCTCGGCGAAAACCGGCTCGATCAACCGATCGACATCCGCGGCCCGTCCGACGTGCGCCTGCTCGGCCGCCGGCTGGAGTGGCTGCGCCTGCGCCTGGCCGAGCTCGACTCCGACAAGTCGCGCTTCTTGCGCCACGTGTCGCACGAGTTGAAGACGCCGCTGGCAGCGCTGCGCGAAGGCGTCTCATTGCTCGAAGAAGGGGTGACCGGCACGCTCAGTGACGACCAGCGCGAGGTCGCGCGCATCCTGCGCCAAAACACCGCCGTGTTGCAGGGCCAGATCGAAGACCTGCTGCGCTTCAACGCGGCGGCCTTCGAGGCGCGCCGGCTGGTTCGCCGCACCACCGACATCACCGCCCTCGTCAAACAACTGGTGGCGCTGCAGCGGCTGCAGTGGCAGGCGCGGCAACTGGCGGTGGTGGTCGAGGGCGGCCCGGTCGCGGCCGAGATCGACGCCGACAAGCTGGGCACCGCCTTGGGTAACCTTTTGTCCAACGCAATTCGCTTCAGCCCGGTGGGCGCTACCATCCGAATTGAAGTGACGCGCATGCCAGGGCGCGCCTGCATCGACATCGTGGACCAGGGCCCCGGTGTGGCTGCAACGGACCGGGCCCGCGTGTTCGAACCTTTTTACCGCGGTGAGCGGCAACCGAGCGACGCCGTGCGCGGCAGTGGCATCGGTTTGTCGATCGTGCACGAATACATCACGGCCCACGGTGGCGTGATCGAACTCCTGCCCGACGGGCCCGGCGCTCACTTTCACATCGAATTGCCACATGCTGCTTAGTAGGAACTTGTTGGGTTGCGGGGTGGTGGCGGGCGCACTCGTGCTGTCGGCATGCTCGGCATTTCGAACCACGCCGCCTGCACAAACGACCCCGGTTGTCGCCGCGCCCGCGTCGGCCCCGACGGTGGTGCTGGTGCCGGCGCCACCGCCGCCACCCGACCCGACCGATGTGGCGGCGCGGCGTTTCCTGAGTTATCACGAACAACTGCGGCAGTTGTCGGCCCCTGACCTGGCCAACGAGATCACGCGGCTGAACGGCGTGGTGTCGGTGACCGCCACGGCGGCCCCGGCCGACGCGGTGCTGGAGCTGTCGCTGGCGCTCGCGCATCAGCACAACCCCGGTGACCTGGCGCGCGCCGTGGCGCTGCTCGAGCCCATCAGCAAATCGAGCGCGCCCGAGCTGGCGCCGTGGCAACCCCTCGCACGCTTGCTGCTGGGCCGGGTGGCCGAACAACGCCGGCTCGAAGACCAGCTCGCGCGTGAAGTCACACAACGCCGTGATCAGCAGCGCACGCTGCAGCAGCTCAACGAAAAACTCGAAGCGCTCAAAGCCATCGAACGCAGCATGACCACCCGCCCGCCGGGTGGGGGCTCCTTCCCGGCGGCGCCGGGCGCTTCGGCGCCGCCGGCCGCGCCCCGGGCGCCCTGAGGCGGCGCAACGACCATGGCCAACCTGCTGCTGGTCGACGATGACCCGGACCTGCTGAAGCTGCTGTCGATGCGCTTGACGGCCGCCGGGCACCGCGTCACCTCGGTCGAGTCGGCCGAAGCCGCGCTCACGCAGCTGGCCGTCGCGCGCCCGCAATTGGTGGTGAGCGATGTGCAGCTGCCCGGGCGTGACGGCCTGGCCCTGTTCGACGAGATCCGCAAGCGCCACCCCGCGCTGCCGGTGATCTTGCTCACCGCGCACGGCACCATCCCCGATGCGGTCGAAGCGACCGCGCGTGGTGTCTTCAGCTACCTCACCAAACCGTTCGACGGCAAGGCCTTGCTCGACAAGGTCAACGACGCGCTGGCGCTTGCGCCACCGGCCGAGCCCGAGCGGGATGGCGACGACGCCTGGCGCGCCGCCATCGTCAGCCGCTCCAATTGCATGGCCGAGCTGCTGACCGAAGCCAAGATGGTGGCGGCTTCGGATGCGAGCGTGTTGATCCGCGGCGAGAGCGGCAGCGGCAAGGAGCTGCTGGCCCAGGCCATCCACCGGGCGAGCCCGCGCGCGGCCAAGCCCTTCGTGGCGGTCAACTGCAGCGCCATCCCCGAGGCATTGCTCGAATCAGAACTTTCGGCCATGTGAAGGGCTCGTTCACCGGCGCCGTGGCCAACCACCGCGGGCTCTTCGTCACGGCCGATGGCGGCACGCTGTTTCTCGACGAGATCGGTGACATGCCACCCGCGCTGCAGGTGAAGCTGCTGCGCGTGCTGCAAGAGCGTTCGGTGCGGCCGGTGGGGGCGAGCCAGTCGGTGCCGGTCGACGTGCGCATTCTGTCGGCCACCCACCGCGACCTCGATGCCGCCATGGCCGAAGGCCAGTTCCGCGAAGACTTGTACTACCGGCTCAACGTGGTCTCGCTGCATTTGCCCACGCTGGGCGAGCGGCGCGAAGACATCCCCTTGCTGGCGAACCACTTTCTGGCCCGCCTGAGCGAGAAGTACGGCAAACGTTTCAGCGGCTTTGCGCCCGACGCGATGAAGGCGCTCACCACCACCAGCTGGCCCGGCAACGTGCGCCAGCTGCACAACGTGGTCGAGCAGGTGTGCGCCTTGACGCCCACGCCGCTGATCCCGCTCACGCTCGTGCAGCGCGCGCTGCGCGTGCCGAGTGTCGAGGTGCTGACCTACGCCCAGGCGCGCGAGCGCTTCGAGCGCGACTACCTGGTGGGCTTGCTCAAGCTCACCGATGGCAACGCAGCCGACGCCGCGCGGCTGGCCGATCGCAACCGCACCGAGTTCTACCGGCTGCTGCAGCGGCATGCGCTGACGCCGGGTCAATTTCGCGCGGAGCCGCCTGTCGCCGAGTAGAGACAAGGCAAAAAGCCCGTCGATTCAAGGGCTTGCGGGCGGTGGGGGCAGGGCTTGTCGCTGTGCGGCGACAAAACAGACGGCTGGTCGCACGCTTCCCGTCATTCCCGCGCAGGCCGGAATCCGGCATGCAGGCCTGTCACGCACATCGATACCGCGGCAGCCCGCCACGGTCCTGGGTTCCCGCCTGCGCGGGAATGACGTGGCTCGGTGCGTGGCACGTGCTTTGCGCTGTTGTTGTGTTGCGGCTCCTTTGAGCCGCTTTCCACTTCATCAGGCCCTGCGTTTTGTCCATTGCACCGCTGTTTTCAACGCTGATCAGACGCCCGATTCGCCAATTGGCGACAGGGTTCGCGCTCGTGCTCGTTTCATTGCAGGCGCTGGCCAACTTCGGCTTCGACGACGTCGCCGAGCGCGCCCGGAGCCTCGCCACCCGGCCCCACGTGGCCGCCACGGTCGTGTTGCCCGCCGAGCTGAAAAGCCTCGACTACGACCAGTACCGTGATATCCGCTTCAGGCCCGAGCAGGCGCTGTGGCGCAAGGAGGCCTTGCCCTTCGAGCTGATGTTCTTCCACTTGGGCAAATTCCAGACGCAGTCGGTGGCCATCAACGAAGTGGTGGCGGGCCAGGCACGCCACATCGCCTTCGACCGGCAAAACTTCGACTACGGCCGGAACAAGCTCTCGCCCAACAGCTGGGGTGACCTCGGCTTCGCGGGTTTCCGCGTGCACTACGCACTCAACAACCCGGCCTACAAAGACGAGCTGGTGGTGTTTCTCGGTGCGAGCTACTTCCGCGCGCTGGGCAAGGGCCAGCACTACGGTTTGTCTGCACGTGGTCTCGGCATCGACACCGTGGGTGGCAGCGGCGAGGAGTTTCCGCGTTTCACCGAGTTCTGGATCGAGCGACCCGCGCCGCAGGCGACCACGCTCGTGATCCATGCGCTGCTGGACTCGCCGCGCGCCACCGGCGCCTACCGCTTCACGCTGCGCCCCGGTGATGCGACCGTGGTCGATGTGCAGGCCCGACTCTTCTTGCGCGCCGGGGTGGCCACGCTGGGCCTGGCACCACTCACCAGCATGTTCCAGCACGGCGAGAACCAGCCGCGTGCGAACGACTTCCGCCCCGAGGTGCACGACTCTGACGGCCTGTCGGTCGCCACCGGTGATGGCGAGTGGTTGTGGCGCCCCTTGGTCAACCCCAAGCAGATGCTGGTCACCTCGTTCGCCATGCGCGAGCTCAAAGGCTTCGGCCTGATGCAGCGCGACCGTGTGCATGCGAACTACGAAGACACCGAAGCCCGCTACGAACAGCGCCCGAGCGCCTGGGTCGAGCCGGTGGGCAACTGGGGCCCCGGCCGCATCGAGCTGATGCAGCTGCCCACGCCCGACGAGACCGACGACAACATCGTGGCCTATTGGGTGCCCGAGCGCGCCCCGATCCCCGGCCAGCCCATCAACTTCGCCTACCGCCTGCACCTGCAAGGCGACGTGCAACAGCGCCCGCCCACCGGCTGGGCGGTGCAGACCCGACGTGGCCACGGTTTCGTGGCGCGCGAGCAGGTGCGCGACCCGAACGAAGTGCAGTACGTCGTCGATTTCGACGGCCCCGCGCTGCGCGCCTTGCCCTCCGATGCGGTGGTCAAAGCCGTCGTCACCGCTGGCGCCAACGCCCGCATCGTCGAGCGCCACGCTTACCGCAATGCCGTCACCGGCACCTGGCGCATGACCGTGCGCCTCACCCGCCTCCAGCCCGCGCGACCCGCCGAGCTGCGAGCCTTTCTCCAAACCGGCAACCACGCCCTGACTGAAACATGGACCACCATCATTCCCTCCGAGTGAGTTCTGATTCGGCCGCGTACGGGCCGAGCACCCCACCCATGCTTCGCGGCTCGATGGTCGCCACACCATGGCGCGGCTTCTTGCGCAGCCTGGGCGACATCATCAAATCCACGTTCGGGCTGAGCCGGTCGAAGCCCAGCGCGCA
>NZ_JANOCG010000528.1:0-1503 GCF_031412075.1 Rhizobacter sp. | reverse complement strand
GCTGGCGTGGCAGCGGCGGGCGGTGCCGCTTCGATGCGTCGCAGCACCGCCTTGATGCGCGCTACCAGCTCGCGCAGGTCGAAGGGTTTGGTGACGTAGTCGTCGGCCCCGACCTCCAGTCCCACCACCTTGTCGACCGCGTCACCCCGGCCGGTCACGATCACCAGGCCACAGCGCCAGTGCTCGCGCAGCTGGCGGGCGATCACGAAGCCGTCTTCACCCGGCAGGCCCAGGTCGAGCAGCACCAGGGCCGGGGTGTCCTGGGCCATCAGGTCCATCAGCGAGGGGCCGTTGTGCAGCTGGCTCACCCGAAAGCCGTGCGTCATGAGGTAGTTGCCCAGCAACTGGGTGATGTCGACTTCGTCGTCGAGAACGGCAAGGTGGGTCGGTGTGGGGGTCACGGGCGGCGTGTCGGGGAAGTGGGCGTCCGAGCGTACATCCTCGGCCTGACGATTGTCTGTCTGGCACGCCGGGCTCACCCATTTTCGCCGGATCGAGGAGGGCTCAGTGCGAGATCAGCACCGGCACCGTCATCTGCGCGAGCACCGAGCGGGTCACGCCCCCCACCACCAGCTCGGTGACGCGCGTGTGGCCGTAGCCGCCCATCACGATCAGGTCGGCGCCCAGGTCGCAGGCGCGCGAGAGCAACGCGTTGCCCACGTCGAGCTCGGTGACCTCGCGGCGCAAGTTGGCCTCGATGCCATGGCGTTGCAGCCAGGCGCCCACACCATCGAGCGACGGCGCGCTGCCGGCGTCGCGCGGGTGCATGAAACTGAGCACGCTCACTTGCTGCGCGCGGCGCAAGATCGGCAGCGCATCGGCCAGCGCGCGTGCGGCCTCGCGGCTGTCGTGCCAGGCCACCACCACCCGTTCGCCCACGGTGTTGAACTCGCCCGCATACGGCACCACCAGCACCGGCCGGCCCGCATGCAGAAACACCTGCTGCGGAAAGTCCCACGACACCAGCGGCGTGAAATGCTTCGGGTCGTTCTGGCCGAGCACCACCAGGTCGGCGGCGCTCGCGTGCTGCAGCACGGCGCTCAGGCTGTCGTCGTCATGCATGCGACCTTCGTGCGAGACCAGGCCGAGCGGTGCGACTTGCGTGTTGAACAGGCTCACCAGGATGGCGGCGCGCTGCAACATCTGCTCGCGCGCGGCGCCGGCCCCCAGCTGTCTCGGCTGCAGCTCGGCCGGCAGGCTCACCATGCCGCTGGGCGCCAGGCCAAGCAGGTGGCTGCCGTGGACCCGGGCCAACGTGGCCGCCAGCGCCACACGCGCCGCGCAGCGCGGCGATTCGTCCAGGTGGACGAGGATGCTTCGGTAGGTCATGGCTGGGCTCTCCCCGGGGTACGGGCAGAGTCTGCGCAAGCCGGCATGGGCCCGGCGTGCGCCAGATCAAGATTTCAGGCGGGTCTCCCCGAGCTCACCAAACTGGCTGCAGCCTCGGCACACGGTCTGCTCCGGGGCTTGCAGCAACTCGTCCCAGCCGATGGGTTCATGGCA
>NZ_JANOCG010000527.1:0-31520 GCF_031412075.1 Rhizobacter sp. | reverse complement strand
GTGTAGCTGCTGGTCTTGACGCGGATGCCGCGCTTCAGGCCTTCTTCACCCAGGTAAGCGCCCCACGACCAGGCGGCAACCATCAGGTGGATCTTGTTGCCCTTGGGGCTGACGCCGAGTTTTTCGGAGCCGATCCAGGTGAGCGGGCGCAGGTAGCAGCTCTCCAGCTTGTTTTCGCGCACCACGGTGCGCTGGGCTTCCATCACCTGCTCCATGCTGAACGGGATCTTCATGCGCAGGATCTTGGCGCTGTTGAACAGACGCTCGGTGTGCTCGCGCAGGCGAAAGATGGCCGTGCCCTTGACCGTGTTGTAGGCCCGCACACCTTCGAAGGCACCGCAGCCGTAGTGCAGCGTGTGCGAGAGCACGTGGATCTTGGCGTCGCGCCACTCCACCAGCTCGCCATCCATCCAGATCTTCCCGTCGCGGTCGGCCATTGACATGGCAAGCTCCTGTGTGCCTCGCAAAAATGCGATCAAGAGCGCGATTTTAGGGCGTGGGCGCTTGCACTTCAGGTTCAGGCCGGGTCAGCTGCCAGCTTTGCAGCTTGGCGCCGTGGAACACCAGGCTCACGCGGCTGTCCCCGTCGTCGACCCAGGCCCAGGTTTCCGGGCTGTCGTTGACGCGCTCGCCCAGGCTCTGGGTGAGAGCGATCACCTGCATCAGCGTCAAGCCGGGTTTGAGCTTGGCGTTGAGCATCACCGCGCTGTCGACCCGGCCCTTGGGCGCGGTCGCGGCGGTTTTCATCGCCCGCATGGCGCGGCTGAATTGCAGCAGCAGCCAGAACACGACGACCGAAATGGCCATCACCACACCCGGCCAGCCGTAGCCCCACCAGCCGGCGGCGACGGCCAGCGCGGCCAACCCCCATCCCACGATTGCATTCATGGGGCGGATGGTAGTGGCGCAGCCGCGTGCTGCGGCTGCGTGGTTCCCGCAATCGGCAAGTGAGACCCATCTTCGGCCCCTTGCGTTGGGTGACGATTCAGTGGCGACGCGGGTGGAAACGGATCGGCTGGGCCTCGGCTGGCGAGGGAGGTGCCTTGGCCGAGCCACGGTCGCAGCCATTGCAGCCGCAGGCATTGCCGTCTTGTGCGGCTTGCGCCAGTCGACGCTTGATCGGCGCTGGCCACGGCGCCATCGCCAGGCGCGCCGCCAGCGAGCGCCGCCAGCTCAAAGGCAACAAGGCCCACACGGCGTAAAACGTGCAAGCCATAACGATCAGGCCGACGAGCAGGTTCTGCATGACACGTCCTCTCTTTCTTTCGTACTCGGTCAGGCGCTCAGCCACAAGGTGACGCGGAAGGTCACGAAGGCCGCCAGATAGGCCAGCCCGAACAGGTAGGCCGCCATGATCAGCGGGTAGCGCCACGAGTTGGTCTCGCGCTTCACCACCGCCAGCGTGGCCAGGCACTGCGGCGCGAACACAAACCACGCGATCAGCGCATAGGCAGTGGCCAGCGACCAGGTCTGCGCGATCACCGGCAGCAGCTTCTCGGTCACCTGGTCTTCGGCGCCTGAGAGTGCGTAGACCGTGCCCAGCGCGCCCACCGCCACCTCGCGTGCGGCGAGGCCGGGCACGAGCGCGATCGAGATCTGCCAGTTGAATCCGATCGGCGCAAAGATGACCTGCAAGGCCTGGCCCAACTGCCCGGCGTAGCTGTACTGGATGGCCGCGCCGGTGGCGGCGTCGGGAGCGCCCGGGTAGCTGGCCAGGAACCACAACAACACCGTCAGCGCAAAGATGATGCCGCCCACCCGGCGCAGGAAGATGCGCGCCCGCTCCCACAGGCCGATGGCGAGGTTGCGCAAGTTGGGCCAGCGGTAGGGTGGCAGCTCCAGCATCAGCGGCTGGTAGCTGCTCTTGCTCCACACCCGCTTGAGAAACCAGGCGACGGCCATCGCTGACACCACGCCGCCCACATACAAGCCAAACAGCGTGATGCCTTGCAGGTTGAACGGGCCGACCTCCCGGCTGGGCACGAAGGCGGCGATCAGCAACGCATACACCGGCAGGCGCGCCGAACACGTCATCAGCGGCGCCACCATGATGGTGGCCAGCCGGTCGCGCCAGTTCGGGATGGTGCGCGCCGCCATGATCCCGGGGATGGCGCAGGCAAAGCTGGAAAGCAGCGGGATGAACGCGCGGCCCGAGAGCCCCACCTTGCCCATCACCGTGTCGAGCAGGAAGGCGGCGCGCGGCAGGTAGCCCGAGTCTTCAAGCAGCAAGATGAAAAAGAACAGGATCAGGATCTGCGGCAGGAAGACCAGCACGCCGCCGACGCCCGCCACGATGCCATCGACCAGCAGGCTGCGCAGCGCGCCGTCGGCCATGTGCGCGGTGATCTGGCCACCGACCCAGGCCACGCCCGCTTCGATGGCGTCCATCGGCCACGCGGCCCAGGCAAACACCGCCTGGAAGATCAGGAACAGCAGCACCGCCAGCATCATCAAGCCCCACACCGGGTGCATCACGATGGCGTCGAGCCGGTGGTTGAAGCGCTTGAACTGCATGGCACCCGGGGCGACGAGCGCGAGGATGCGGCGCACCTCGCGCTGCAGTTGTGCCGGGCTGGTGGCGGCGTCGGTGGCGACCGTTTGGGCCGGCCACCCGGCCTGCTGATCCAGCTGCGCCAGCAAGGCGGCGTGGCCCTGGCTTTGCACGGCCACGGTTTCCACCACCGGCATGCCGAGTTCGTTGCTGAGCCGGGCCACGTCGATCTGCAGCCCGCGGGCGCGCGCCACGTCGGCCATGTTGAGCGAGAGCACCATCGGCCGGCCCAGGCGCTTGAGTTCCAGCACCAGGCGCAGGTTCATCGGCAGGTTGGTGGCGTCGACCACCGCCACGATGGCGTCGGGCGCGGGTTCGTCGGCGCGCTGACCGAGCACCACGTCGCGCGTGATCGTTTCGTCAGGCGTCGACGGCGTGAGGCTGTAGGCGCCGGGCAGGTCGATCACCGACACCGTGCGGCCGCTTTTCAGCGTGGTGCTGCCGACCTTGCGCTCGACGGTGACGCCGGCGTAGTTGGCGACTTTCTGGCGCGCGCCGGTCAGCAGGTTGAACAGCGCCGTCTTGCCGCAGTTCGGGTTGCCGACGAGCGCGATGCGCAGGGCTTCTGTGCTCATGGCTCCGACACCTCCACGCACTGCGCCTCGACCTGGCGCAGGGCAAACAGCGTTTCGCCGATCTGCACCGCCAGCGGCTCGCGCCCGCCGGGGCCCCGGCGCAGCACCTGCACCGGCTCGCCGGGCAAGAAGCCCAGCTCGGCCAGGCGGTGCAGCATCTGCGCATCGGCCTGGGCCGAACCTGAACTCACACCCGTCACGATGGCTGGGGCGCCATTGGGTAGATCAGACAAACGGGGGGAAGACATGGGCGCATCCGCGGTGAGCAAGATGCGAATGATAATGAATCTTATCTGCGTGGGTGGATTTTTGGTGGTGAGGCCTTTTGCAAGCGTTCCGTCATTCCCGCGCTGGCGGGAATCCAGCATGCCGGCATGCGCGCCAACCCGTGCGCCTGCCAACAGATTCACCGCCAAGGCGCAAAGGTCGCCAAGGTCTCAAAGGAAGAGAAAGCTCGCGGGATTCTTGGCGGCCTTTGCGTTCTTTGCGCCTTGGCGGTCCAGAAACGGTGCCCTGACTCCAACCTGGATTCCCGCCTGCGCGGGAATGACGGCGGTGAGCACGCCGCGTGCCGGCTGGCGAGGGGTTCAGAGACTGCGCGCCAGGTCGATGGCCTGCTCGATCCGCTCGACCGAATGAATGGTCAACCCCTCGATCGGCTTCTTGGGCGCATTCGCCTTGGGCACCACCGCCACGCTGAAGCCCAGCTTGGCAGCTTCTTTCAAACGCTCCTGCCCACGTGGCGCGGGGCGCACCTCGCCCGCCAGGCCGACTTCGCCGAAGGCGATGAAACCGCGCGGCAGCGGCCGCCCGCGCAGCGAGCTTTGAATCGCCAGCATCACCGCCAGGTCGGCCGCCGGCTCGCTGATGCGCACGCCGCCGACCGCGTTGACGAACACGTCCTGGTCCATGCAGGCGATGCCGGCGTGGCGGTGCATCACCGCCAGCATCATGGCCAGGCGGTCGCGGTCCAGGCCCACGGAGAGCCGCCGCGGGCTGGGGCCGCCCGAGTCGACCAGGGACTGGATCTCCACCAGCATCGGCCGTGTGCCTTCCAGCGTGACCAGCACGCACGAGCCCGGCACCGGGTCGCCGTGGGTCGACCAGAAGTTCGCGCTCGGGTTGGCGACGCCCTTCAAGCCCTTTTCGGTCATGGCAAATACGCCGATCTCGTTGACCGCGCCAAAGCGGTTCTTGATCGCGCGCACGAGGCGAAAGCTGGTGTGCGTGTCGCCCTCGAAATACAGCACCGTGTCGACAATGTGCTCCAGCACACGCGGGCCGGCCAGTGCGCCGTCTTTCGTCACGTGACCCACGAGGATGATGGCCGTGCCGCTGCTCTTGGCGATGCGCGTGAGCTGCGCCGCGCACTCGCGCACCTGCGCCACCGAACCGGGGGCCGAGGTGAGCTGGTCGCTGTAGACGGTCTGGATCGAGTCGATCACGCACACCGCCGGCTGCTCGGCCTTGATGGTGGCGCTGATCTTCTCGAGCTGGATCTCGGCGATCACGCGCACCTTGGAGCCGTCGAGCCCGAGGCGGCGTGAGCGCAGCGCAACCTGCGCGCCCGACTCTTCGCCGGTCACGTACAAGGTGCGCAGATTGCGCGAGAGCGAATCGAGCGCTTGCAGGAGCAGCGTCGACTTGCCGATGCCCGGGTCGCCGCCGATCAGCACCACACCACCGGCCACCATGCCGCCGCCCAGCACCCGGTCGAGTTCGTCAATGCCGGTGGGCTGGCGGTCGACGTCGGAGGCTTCGATCTCGCTCAGAGTCGCCACCGGTTGCGCGGCAGCAAGCGCCTGGTAACGGTGTTTCGACGGCGCGTCGGCCACCGATTCGACCAGGGTGTTCCAGGCGTTGCAGCTGGGGCACTTGCCCAGCCACTTGGGGCTGGTGCCCCCGCATTCGTTGCAGGTGTAGATGGATTTGGGTTTGCTCACCCGGCGACTGTAGCCGCGGGGGTAGCTCGCCTGGTGAGCCTGCGCCACAGGGTCGACAACCAGCCGCGCAAGCAAGGGTCGCGCTCGAAACGCAGCCACACGTCTTGCTCGGCGCCGATCAGCGTGCCCTGGCTGCGCCGCAGCTCGAAGCACTGGCCGTGGTGCAAGAAGTGGTCGATCAAATCATTGCGCTGGGTGATCCAGACCCTGCCTGACACCACACGCACCCGGGTCGTCGCCTGCTCCCAGGCGATGACTTCGCCTTGGCTGAGCTTGAGGGTGACGGGGGGTGTGAAGCGAACCATGGCGGCCTCCGTGGGGGTCTGTTTCTGGGAGTCCAGTGTTCCGGTTCCAGGTCGGCCCCACCACATCCAGCCCTCGCCAAACTGCAGCAGCACAGATGCGCCAAACGGCATCTGTGATGGTGACAACTGGCGACGTCTGTGCCTGTCACATCGGCCGCCCGACGTTCACAATCTGCGCCATGGACACCCCCGTCGACGCCGGCTTTCCCCTCTACCACCGCGTGGCGGGCGAGTTGGCTCAGGCCATCCAGGGGGGCAGCCTGCGCACTGGCGACCGCTTGCCCTCTGTACGCCAGCTCTGCCAGCAGCACGGCGTGAGCGCGTCCACGATCACGCTCGCCTACCGCTGGCTGGAGAACCAGGCCCTGGTCGAAGCGCGGCCCAAATCGGGGTATTTCGTGGCACCACGCCACCAGCCATTGCCTGAGCCCGAGATCGACACCCGCATGGGCCGGCCCGGTTTTGTGACCGCCGACGACCTGACGCGCGAGTTTCTGTACGGCAACGACGACCCGCTCGCCGCGCCTTCGTTCTGCCCGATGCCGGCTCGCTCGCTGCTGCCCGAGGCCAAGCTGCGCCACCTGCTGGCGCGCATGAACCGGCTGCACCCGGAGTTCGCCTCGCGTTACACCATCACCGGCAGCCCGGCGCTGCGGCAGGAGATCGCACGCCGCAGCGTGGGCGCCGGTGTGCGGCTGCGGCCCGAAGACATCATCCTCACCAATGGCGGCACCGAGGCCATCTTTCTGGCGCTGCGCTCGGCTGCCCAGGTGGGCGACACCATCGCGGTCGAGTCGCCCTGCTATTGGATGCTGCTGGAGATCATCCGCAGCCTGGGCATGCGCTCGATCGAGATCCCGACCCACCCGCGCGAAGGCATCTCGGTCGAAGCGCTCGACCTCGCCACCCGTCAGCGTGGCGCGGTGAAGGCCTGCGTGGTGATCCCCAACTTCAACAACCCGTTGGGCAGCCTGATGCCGCTCGAGAACAAGCGCCGCCTGGTGGCGCTCGCGGCCGAGCGCGGCTTCACCCTGGTCGAGACCGACATCTACGGTGAAACCTATTTCAGCGACGAGCGCCCGCCGGTGCTCAAGAGCTTCGACACCCAAGATGACGTGATCCTCTGCTCGGCCTTCACCAAGACGGTGGCGCCCGGTTACCGCGTGGGCTGGATGGCGCCGGGCCGGCACTTCAAGACCGCGCAGTCGCACAAGTTCCACACCTCCATCACCGGCGGCATGCTGGAGCAGGAGGTGCTCGCCGAATTCATTCGCGATGGTGGCTACGACCACCACATGCGCAAACTGCGCGCCGCGCTCAAGCAGCAAGCGCAGCAGATGGCCGATGCGGTGGCGCATTACTTTCCGGCCGGCTGCAAGCTGAGCCGGCCGCAAGGCGGCTTGATGTTGTGGATAGAACTGCCGCCGCAGGTCGATTCGCGCAAAGTCTTCGAGCAGGCGCGGCACGAACACATCGGCTGCGCGCCCGGCGCCACCTTCAGCTGCAGCTCACGCTTCGACCACTTCATCCGCGTGCACTACGGCGACCCGTGGTCGACCAAGCTCGACACCCACATCCGCCGCCTGGGCGAGATCGTCACCTCTTACCTCTGACCCGAAGACACATGGAACTCTCCACCTGGCTCGCCTTTTTTGCCGCCTCCTGGGCCATCAGCATCTCGCCCGGCGCGGGCGCCGTGGCCGCCATGAGCTCGGGCCTGAACCACGGGTTTGCGCGCGGCTACTTCATGACGCTCGGCCTGGTGCTGGGCATCTGGACGCAGGTGCTGGTGGTCGGCCTCGGCCTGGGTGCGCTGATCGCGACCTCCAGCCTGGGCTTCGCCATCGTCAAGTGGCTGGGCGTGGGCTACCTCGTGTGGCTGGGCATCAAACAGTGGCGCGCCCCGGCGGTGCCGATGGTGGCCGAGACCGGCGAGACGGTTCTCACATCGCGCCGCAGCCTGGTGCTGCGGGGCTGGATGGTGAACGCCGTCAACCCCAAAGGCACGGTGTTCCTGCTGGCCGTGGTGCCGCAGTTTCTCAACCTCTCGCAATCGCTGACCACCCAGTACGCAGTGATCGCCGCCACGCTGGGCTTCACCGACCTGGTGGTGATGGCGGGCTACACCGCGCTGGCTGCCAAGGTGCTGCGTCTGCTGAAGTCGCCCGGCCAGATCAAGGCGCTCAACCGCACCTTTGGCGGCTTGTTTGTCGCCGCAGGAGGTTTGCTGGCCTTGTTCAAGCGAACCTAGACCGGCCAGCGGAAACGTGTTGTCACAACCCGGCCCTTGAGTGCGCCGGGGGCGTGTCGAAAACAGGTCGACACGGCCTGTTGGAGACAACGACATGATGAACACGTCAGCCCAGCCCCAGAGCTTCACGACCGCCAACCCGCACGCGTTGGCGACCATCCTGGAGGCGAGCCAGACCAAGTCGATCATCGCCTCGACCGACATCTTCGACGTCTCCGGCACCAAACTCTGGGCGCGTGACCAGCCGGTCTCGCAGGCCTTGCAGCGCAAGCTGCTCGACCGCCAATTGCGACAGCCGCTCGAATCCTGCCTGCTGGCCGAAGACGGCGTGACCGCCCACTCGCTGGTGCAGTCGCTGGAGCGCCTGATCGAGCGCGACGGCCCGCTGGCCCCGCTCTTGCGCCCGCACGCCGCCAAGCTGCTGCGCGAAGCACCGCACCTGCCGCTGCACCCGGTGGTGCAGTTGCTGCTCACCGCCGGCCAGGCCTCGCGGCCCGAATCGTTCGACCACGCCTTGCAGGCGATGGCGCTCAACGGCGCATTGACCATCTCGCACGGTGGCAGCACCCAGGAGCTGCGCCTCGCGATGTTGTGCGGCCTGCTGCACGACCTGGGTGAGATGTACATCGCCCCCGAACACGGCGAGGCCGATGCCGATGGCGCACTCAGCTTCCAGTGCTACCAGCACCTGGTGGTGCACCCGCATGTGGGCAAGCTGCTGCTGCAACAACTCACCGACTACCCCTCGGCGGTGGCGCGTGCCGTGGCCGAGCACCACGAGCGGCTCGACGGCTCGGGCTACCCGAACTGCCTGCAACGCGACCAGCTTTCGTCACCAGGCCGCCAGCTCGCTGTCACCGAAGCCGTGCTCGCGGTACTGCGCGGCGACTGCCCGCAGCTCGCGCGCGCCAGCGTGGCGCTGCGCGTGGTGCCGGGTGAATTCGAGCTCGGCTGGGTCGGCCCGATCGCTTATGCGAGTGGTCTGGCGCCGGCCTTGCAGGCCAACCTCAGCCGCGATGAGATCCAGGTGCGTCTGGCCTTGCTCGACGCTGCCTTGCAAACCGCCCACGTCGGCATCGTGGCACTCGCCTCGACGGCCCAGTCGCAAGCGCTGATGGACGCGCTCGGCCTGGCCCAGCACCTGCTCGCCCGCCTGCGCAAAGGCTGGAACGCGAGTGGCCTGTGGATCGATGGCGACCTCGCCGTGCAAGACGCCGCCGAGGTCGAGGCCGTCGAGCAAGAGCTGCTCTACCGCCTGCGCGGCATCCACAGCGCCACCTTGTTGCGCGCCGGCAAGCTGCCGGCGGGTGATCTGCAAAGCCTCAAACTGCTGGGTGAACAGCTGGGAGCGTGACCACCCCGGCGCCCGGCCGCCCGAAGCCGGGGTGCGCCCCCTCGGGGGGCAGGAGCGAGCGACGTGGGGGCGTCATTTTTTTCTTCAGGACCGGGTGCATCAGGGGGCGGGGCGCGGATCGGACACTATTCGCCCCGCACCTTGGTGCGCCCGGCCTTGATCTCACCGCGCTGGCTCTTGCCGGCGAGCCGCCGCTGCTTGGAGCCATAACTCGGCTTGGTCGCCCGCCGCACCCGCGGTGGTGTGGCCACGCTGTCGACCAACTCTTGCAGCCGGCGCAGCGCGTCCTGGCGGTTCATGTCCTGGCTGCGCGAGGTCTGTGCCTTGATCACCACCACACCCTCGGCGGTGATGCGCTGGTCCGACATCGCGAGCAAGCGTTCTTTCACCGGATCGGGCAATGACGAAGCGTGGATGTTGAAACGCAGGTGGACCGCGCTCGACACCTTGTTGACGTTCTGCCCGCCCGCGCCTTGTGCGCGAATGGCGCTGAACTCGACCTCATCGGGGTTGACGGTCATGACAGCCCCCCGCCCGTCGAGTACGCCGGACGGCCCCCCGTGGGGGCCCGGGCCGGCTTGGGAGCGGCCCGGCGCTCGGCCCGGGCTGACGCTGGGTCGCTCATGCCACGCGCGTCGGCACCCGTGGCGCGAGCGCGCACATCAGCTCATAGCCCACGGTGCCGGCCGCATGGGCCACCTCGTCGATGGGCAACACCTCGCCATGCGGGCCGAGGCCCCACAGCGTGACTTCGGTGCCCACATAGGCTTGCGGCACGGGCGTCAGGTCGACGGTGATCATGTCCATCGACACCCGGCCGACGATCCGCGTGCGTACACCGTTCACCAGCACCGGCGTGCCGGTGGTGGCCGAGCGTGGGTAGCCGTCGGCATAACCGCAGGCGACGATGCCGATGCGCATGGCGCGGTCGGCGGTGAAGCTGCTGCCGTAGCCGACGGTGTCACCCACTTGCAGGAGCTGCGTGCCGATCAGGCGCGAGCGCAAGGTCATGGTCGGCTGCAGCTTCCACTGCGCAATGCTGTGGCGGGGGAAATCGGGCGACGAGCCGTACAACATGATGCCGGGGCGCACCCAGTCGCCGCGCACCTCGGCCAGCTTGGGCGCAAAACGCAGCGTGGCGGCGCTGTTGCTGATGGAGCGCTCGCCGGCCAGGTCATGCGTGGCGGCCTCGAAGGTGGCGAGCTGGTGGGCAATGCCGCGCGAGGTGTTGAGGTCGCCATCGGCGTCAGAGAGATGGGTGGTCAGCGTGATCTCGTCGACCTGCGTCAGGCCCGACAGCCGCTGCCAGGCGCTGCGAAATGCGGCCGGCGTGAAGCCCAGCCGGTTCATGCCGCTGTTCATCTTCAAGTAGACGTGGTGTGGCCAGGTGGTCTTGTGCGTGGCCAGCCAGTCGATCTGCGCCTCGTGGTGCACCACGTGCCACAGGTTCAGCCGCGAGCACAGCTCGAGGTCGCGTGCCTCGAAACAGCCCTCAAGCAGCAGGATGGGGCCGCGCCAGCCCAGGGCGCGCAGCCGTTCGGCTTCGGTCAGGTCGAGCAGCGCAAACCCGTCGGCGCCTTGCAGGCCGGCGAAGGCGCGCTCGATGCCGTGACCATAGGCGTTGGCCTTGACCACGGCCCAGACCTTGGCGTCGGGCGCGTGCTCGCGCGCACGCTTGAGGTTGTGCGCGAGCGCATCCGGGTAAACCAGGGCTTCGATGGGGCGCGGCATGGTCTCGGATTCTGCCAGCGCGGGATGACAGCCCCTCGCCTGTGGGGATGAGCGTCGGGCACGCGCGTGGGCCTCTCAGGGTGCGTGCTATAACCGCCCGGCTCCGTGCCCTGCAGCTCCCGGCGAACGAATGAAAAAAGGTTTCTACACCATCATGTCAGCGCAGTTTTTCAGCTCGCTGGCTGATAACGCGTTGTTCGTCGCTGCGGTCGAATTGCTGAGGACATCAGGCCAGCCTGAATGGCAGCGTGCCGCGTTGGTGCCGATGTTTGCGTTGTTCTACGTGATCCTGGCGCCGCTGGTGGGCGCTTTTGCCGACGCCGTGCCCAAGGGCAAGGTCATGTTCTTCTCGAACCTGATCAAGGTGGTGGGCTGTCTGATGATGCTGTTCGGCACCCACCCGCTGCTGGCCTACGCCATCGTCGGCCTGGGCGCGGCGGCTTACTCGCCCGCCAAATACGGCATCTTGACCGAGCTCCTGCCCAACTCGCAGCTGGTCAAGGCCAACGGCTGGATCGAGGGGCTGACCATCGGCTCCATCATCCTGGGTGTGTTGTTGGGCGGGCAGCTGGTCGGGGTCACGATCTCGCACCTGATGCTGCAGGTCGACCTGCCCATGTTCACCACCGGCATCGACACCGCGCCGGAAGCGGCCATCGCCTCGCTGATCCTGCTCTACGTGGTGGCGGCGCTGTTCAACCTGAAGATCCCGCGCACCGACGCCCCCTTGCAGCCGCTGTCGGGCAGCGCGGTGGTGCTGGTGCGTGATTTTTCCAACTGCAACGCGCGCCTGTGGGGCGACAAGCTGGGCCAGATCTCGCTCGGCACCACCACCTTGATCTGGGGCGTGTCGGGCAACTTCCGCTACATCGTGCTGGCCTGGGCGGCGGCGGCCCTCGGGTATGGCACCACCCAGGCCTCGGCGCTGGTCGGTGTGGTGGCGCTGGGCACGGCGGTGGGCGCGGTGGTGGCCTCGATGCGCATGCGCCTGGACCAGGCCACCAGCGTGATCCCGATGGGCATTGCGATGGGCCTGCTGGTGATCGCGATGAACTTCATCAGCAACGTCTGGACGGCGGCGCCTTTCCTGCTGGTGCTGGGCGCCATCGGCGGCTACATGGTGGTGCCGATGAATGCGTTGCTGCAACACCGCGGCCACAACCTGATGGGCGCGGGCCGCTCGATCGCGGTGCAGAACTTCAACGAACAGGCCTGCATTCTTGGCCTCGGGGCGTTCTACACCGGCATGACGAAGTTCGGCCTGTCGTCGTTCACCGCCATCACCGCCTTCGGCCTGGTGGTCGCCGCCACGATGTGGATCATCGGCCGCTGGCATGCCAGCAACTGTGTGAAGCACAAGGACGAAGTGGATCGTCTGTTGGCGCTGGCCCGCAGCGACAAGCACTGAGCTATTGACCTCCCTCCGTTCGGGCTGAGCCTGTCGAAGCCAGCGCTGTGCAGTGCGCACCCTTCCTTCGACAAGCTCAGGACGATCGGAATACAGGCTCAGGGCGAACGGATGACTTGCTCGATCGCCGCCGCCCACGGCAGCGCCAGCTTCTTGTAGCCACTGCGTGTCAGGTGGATCTCGTTGACCCAGTCGCCACTGGCGCCCGAGGTGTTCAGCTCGGCCGGCACGATGTCGATCACGCTGGTGTCGAAAAAGTGCACGTTGGGAAACCGCACCCCGTCGGCCGCGATGGCCGCCAGCGACTGGCCCAGCCGGCGCATCAACAAGGCGCTCAGCTCCACCCAGTCGAGGGTGGGGATGCCGTGGCTCACCAGCGAGGGCATCAACCACGGCCCGAGGCCAAAGCCGGCCCCGGCGGCACGCGGTGTCGGGCAGGCATAGCCGTGGATGAAGGCCGGGCAGTTCGCCGACGGCCCGGCGTCGCGCAGGCCCAGCAGGTGCTCGAAGTTCGCGCGCAAGTACATGTCGAAGGTCGCCCAGCCGTCGAGGCTGAGATAGCGCGCCGCTCCGTCGGCCACCGGGCCCCACTCGGTGCTGGGCAAGAGCAGGCGCTGGGCGTTGGGCACGCCGGGGCCAGTGGCTTTGAGGGCGTCGATCAGGTCGTTGCCGCCGCACGAGAGCAGCAGACCGTCCCAGATGCGGGCGCGTTTGCCGCACAGCAGCTGCACGAACACCGGGTCGCTGTTCATCTCGACCATGTGCGACAGGGTGTCGCCGGGGTAGGCGCAGTTGACGGCGCAGGCGAATTGCTCGAACTGCATCTGGAACAGGAGGTTGGCGTTTTGGCCCGGGTTCAGCGTGCTCAGCGTGAACCACGAGTCGCCTTCGGCGAGAAAGCGGTAGGCCGCGTAGCTCAGGTCGGGTGGCACGCCCGACGACAGCTCGTCGGGGGAGAAGACGTCAAGCGGTTTCATGCGGCGTGCTCCAGGAGCCTGAGGGCACCTTAGGCCCCGCCGCGTGGTGGCGCAATCCAACGAACTTGGGGGCGCAGCGACAATCGCGCGGTGTTTTCGTCTCCCAGCCTCCTGCCCGCCCTCGCCCTGATGCTCAACGCCCTGGTCTGGGGTGTGTCGTGGTGGCCGTTTCGCCAGCTGCAGGCGCAGGGCCTGCACCCGCTGTGGGCCACGGTGCTGATCTACCTGGTGGCGGTGGCGGTGATCGGCCTGGCCCGCCCGCGTGCGTTTGGCCAGGTGCTGCGCACACCGGCCCTGTGGGTGCTGGTGTTCGCGGCGGGCACCACCAACGCAGCGTTCAACTGGGGTGTGGCCATCGGCGACGTCGTGCGGGTGGTGCTGCTGTTCTATCTGATGCCACTCTGGGTGGTGGTGCTGGCGCGGCTGCTGCTGAAGGAGTCGCTCAGCGCGATGGCCGCCGTGCGTGTGCTGCTGGCGCTGGCCGGTGCCGTCATCGTGTTGTGGCCCGAGGGTGGGCAGGGCTGGCCCTTGCCACGCTCGCTGCCCGACTGGCTGGGGGTGCTGGGGGGCTTCTCGTTTGCGCTCAATAACGTGATGCTGCGGCGTGAGGCCAGGCGCTCCGAAGAGAGCCGTGCCCTGGCCATGTTCCTCGGGGGTGTGCTGGTGGCCGGCAGCCTGGCCACGGTGCTTGGGCTGCAAGGCCAGGCTCCCTGGCCGCCCGCGCCCTCCTTCGGCTGGGTGACGATGGCGCTGGTGCTCAGCGCGTTTTTCTTGCTCAGCAACGCGGCGCTGCAATACGGCGCGGCGCGGCTGCCGGCCAATGTGGCTTCGGTGGTCATGCTGACCGAGGTGCTGTTTGCTTCGGCCTCGGCGCTGTGGCTGGGTGGTGGGGTGATGACGGTTGCGCTGGCGCTGGGCGGCGGCTTGATCCTGCTGGCGGCGCTGTTGTCGACCTTCGATCGCTCAGCCGCGCATGCCTGAGCTTCAGACGAGCACAGGATCGAGCTGGCGCAGCGTGGCCACGAACTCGTCTTCCATCAACGGCTTGGTGAGGTAGGCGTCGCAGCCGGCGAGGTCGCCGCGCACCCGATCCATCGAGCCGCTGCGGCCGGTCACCATCAACACGGCCGGGGTGATGCCGCCGGGGTGCTCTCGGCGCCGCTTGATGTGCTGGCACACG
Organism: Rhizobacter sp.; assembly: GCF_031412075.1. Taxonomy (GTDB): domain Bacteria; phylum Pseudomonadota; class Gammaproteobacteria; order Burkholderiales; family Burkholderiaceae_C; genus Rhizobacter. Next base: position 17,245 of record NZ_JANOCG010000527.1, on the reverse strand, counting down.
GCAAACCCGTCCACGCTGCCTTCGGGGCCCAGCCCCACGTCGAGAAACACCAGAGAAAACGCCTGCGAGGCCAGCCGCTCCAGCGCCTGCGCGGCATCGTGGGCCAGATGCACGCGGTAGCCCAGGCCCTGCAGGCGGGTCTGCAAGAACTTGAGGGCGACACGGCTGTCGTCGACCACCAGCACGTCTTTGGCGGGCCGGCCGTCGGCGCCCATCAGCGCGCTCGGGCCGGAGCTGACCCAGTCGTTGGTTTCCGCAGGCTCGTCGAGGCTGGCAAGGCGCTGCTCGAGCAGCAGGTCGAGCTCGCGCACGATGTGGGTTGGCTCGATGGGCCGGGGCAACCAGGCCACCGAGCCGGTGGGCGCGGCGGAGCCGATGAAGATGGTGTCTTGCAGGCGCCGCGCATCGCGCACCGCGCACACATCGGCCGCGTGGTCGGCATCGGCAATGATGAAGTCGCTCTCGGCCGGGCTGGCTGCTTGCACGTAGGCGGGGGCGCGCTCTTGCGCCAGGCGGAAAAACGAGGCCATCGCGCGGCGCTCAAAATCGCTGAAGCCTTGCAGCGCGACGGTGTAGCGCATCGGTATGCGCTCGGTCATAGGCTCTTCCGGTGATGGCGGTGAGCGCATGTTCGATGGCGTGCCGGGCGGCGTCAACCCTTCGCGGCACGCGGTGGGCGGCGGCGCTACGATCGGCTCCGACTTATTTCACAGCCTGCAGGAGATCTCATGGCCAGTGTGTATGACTTCGACGCCGTGTCCATCAACGGCCAGCGCGCCCACCTGTCCACACAACAGGGCAAGGTGCTGTTGATCGTCAACACCGCCAGTGCCTGCGGCTTCACGCCGCAGTTCGCCGGGCTCGAGACCTTGTGGGAGCGTTACAGCGACCAGGGCCTGGTGGTGGTGGGGTTCCCGAGCAACGAGTTTGGCGGCCAGGACCCGGGCAGCGACGGCGAGATCGCCTCGTTTTGCCAAGTCAACTACGGCGTGAGCTTTCCGATGATGGGCAAGGTGCAGGTCAACGGCGCCGAGGCCCACCCGCTGTGGAAGTGGCTCACCGAGCAGGCGCCCGGTTTGCTGGGCTCCAAGGGCGTCAAGTGGAACTTCACCAAGTTCCTGGTCGGGCGGGATGGCCAGGTGATCAAGCGTTATGCGCCGACCGACACGCCGGAGTCCATCACGAAAGACATTGAGGCGGCGCTGGCGGCTTGATCGATCACGGCGGCATCCACAGCCCGCCGTAACCCGCGCGCAGCCGCTGCTGCGCGGCGAGTTCACCCACCAGGCTGTTGACCGTCTGGCGCGACAGGTTGGCCAGCGCGGCGAGCTCGGCCTGCGTGGTGCGCACGAAGCGCCAGCCTTCGGAGTCGGTCTCGCCCGCACGCCCGGTGCGCATCAACTGATCGAGCGCCAAACTCAGCCGCTCCATCGCCCTGCGGTGGCGCGAGGCCTCGAGCAGGCGCAAGGCGCCGTCGTGGCGCTGCGCAAACTCGCGCATCAGCGCGCGGGCAAAGCCGGGCACTTCGTCCATCAGGTACTGGTAGGCCGCCGGCCCGAAGGCCACCACCCGCGTCGGAAGGGTGGCCAGCGCCTCGAAGGTCGAGGGCCGCCCACTGGCAAACGACGACAGCCCGAACAGGCGGCCGGGCGGCACATGCTCGATCACCGACACATCGCCATCGACGGTGGTGAAACGGATTGCGATTTCACCCGCCAGCAGGCCGAACAAGGCGGGCGTGGGCTGCCCTTGTGCGAGCAGCACGGCGCCGCGCGTGAGCTTGTGCAAGCGGCACAGCGGCAGCAGGCCGCGCCAGTGCGGCTCGGCCAGGTGCAGCTCGGGCAAGGTGGCGGCCAACAAGGGCTCGATGTCGTCTCGCATGGGATTAATTGTCGGGTACCCGACAAATGAGCGGATGGGATCGGACTACGCTGCACGCCATGAACACCGACCTGCAGCGCCTGTCCGCGCGCTTTCACCACTTTGCCCAGGCCGAATGCCCGGAAGAGCCGCTGTACCAGGCGCTGTGCCGCATCGTGGCCGACGACGCCAGCCTGCTCGACCTGCTCAGCGGCGCGAGCGATGAACAACGGCGCCCCAACCTGTGGCTGGCGGCGGTGCACGAACGGGTGCTCGCTGGTAACTCGCATGCGTTGGCTGCGTATTACGCGAGCGTGGGTGGGCAGCGTGCGCCCGATGCGTCGCTGGCCGCCTGTGTCAAAGACTTTGTGGCCGCACACGAGCCGACGCTGCGCGAGCGCATGCGCACCCAGACCACGCAGACCAACGAGATTGGCCGTTGTGCGGTGCTGTGGCTCGCCTTGCGCGACATCGCGCAGCGCAGCGGCCAGCCGCGCCTGGCCCTGCTTGATGTGGGCTGCAGCGCAGGCCTGAACCTTGGCGTCGACGCTTACCGCTACGACTACGGCGAGGCGGTGCTCGGCGCCGCAGCGCACGCTGAGGTGCCCACGGTGCCGTGCCAGTTGGTGGGCCCGCTGCCGTCGGGGGCCGACTTCCAGATCGTGCAGCGCTGCGGCATCGACCCCGCTCCGGTGGCCATCGACGACGAGGCCGCCCTCGGTTGGCTGCGGGCCTGCCTGTGGCCCAGCCACACGCAGCGTGCGCAACGGTTTGCGCAGGCCGTCGCGTTGCAGCGGGAAAACCGCTGGCCGGTGTTGAAGGTGGCCGATTCCACTGCCTATGTGGCCGGGTGGCTCGCCAGCCTGCCCGATGACGTGCAGCCCGTGGTCTTCAACAGCTGGGTGCTGACCTACTTCGAGACAGCGGCGCGTGCGAGGCACATCGAAACCTTGACCGGGCTGGTGCGCCGCACGGGCGCCACGTGGTTGTCGGCCGAAGGGGAAGGGCTGCACATCGGCCCGGTCGTCGGGCCCCCACGCGAAGCGCGGCCGGCGAGCTGGTGGACGCTGTGTTCGCGCGTGGGTGGCGAGGTGCGCTTCGACGTGCTCGCCCGCTCCCATGGGCATGGCCACTGGCTGGAGTGGCTGGCGAGATAATCGCCGCTCCCCTGCAGGAGCCCCTCATGTTCGAGCACGTCGACGCCTACGCTGGCGACCCCATCCTCACCCTCAACGAATCGTTTGGCAAAGACCCGCGGCCGCACAAGATCAACCTCAGCATCGGCATCTACTTCGACGACGCCGGCAAGCTGCCGGTGATGAGCGCCGTGCGCACCGCCGAGACCGCGATGCTGCAAACCATCGGCGCACGGCCCTACCAGCCGATGGAAGGTGCGGCCAACTACCGCCAGGCGGTGCAACACCTGCTGTTCGGTGCCGACCACGAGGCGGTGAAAAGCGGCCGCATCGCCACCATCCAGACCCTCGGTGGCTCGGGTGGCCTGAAGGTCGGCGGCGATTTCCTCAAGCGCTACTTCCCGAATTCGAACGTGTGGGTCAGCGACCCGACCTGGGACAACCACCGCGCCATGTTCGAAGGCGCCGGTTTCACGGTCAACACCTACCCCTACTACGACGCGCAGACCGGCGGCGTGAAGTTCCCCGAGATGCTGGCCGCACTGAAGGCCCTGCCCGAGCAGAGCATCGTGCTGCTGCACGCCTGCTGCCACAACCCGACGGGTGTCGACCTCACGCGTACCCAGTGGGCCGAGTTGATCCCGGTCATCCAGCAACGCAAGCTGCTGCCCTATGTCGACATTGCCTACCAGGGCTTTGGTGACGGCATCGAAGAAGACGCGTTTGCGCTGCGCGCGCTGGCCGAGGCGGGCGTGAGCTTCTTCTGCGCGAGCTCGTTCTCCAAGAGCTTCTCGCTCTACGGCGAGCGCTGCGGCGGTTTGAGCGTGGTGTGCCCGAGCAAGGCCGAGGCCGATCTGGTGCTGGGCCAGCTGAAAGCCACCATCCGCAAGAACTACAGCAGCCCGCCCACCCATGGCGGCCAGATCGTCGCCCGCGTGTTGCAGACGCCCGCGCTCTACGACCAGTGGGCCGGCGAGCTGACCGCGATGCGCGTGCGCATCCAGGACATGCGACAGACGCTGCATGCGGTGCTCAGCGCCAAGCTGCCGGGGCGTGACTTCGGCTACTTCCTGACGCAGCGAGGCATGTTCAGCTACACCGGGCTGTCGGCCGAGCAGGTCGACACACTGCGTGAAGAACATGCGGTGTACCTGGTGCGCTCGGGCCGCATGTGCGTGGCGGGGCTGAACTCATCGAACGTCGAGGCCACGGCTGTGGCGATGGCGGTTGTGTTGAACAAGTAAGCGCATCAGAAGCTGCTCTTGCCCTCGACCAGGAACTGCAGTTTGCGGATCGACGGGTCGCCGTTGAGCGGGAAGGCCAGGTCGATGTGCACCACGTTGCCGATGGCCGAGCGGCTGTTGCCCAGGCGCAGGCCGAAACCGACGTCGCGCAGCAGGCCCTGCGGAACCTGGGTGTTGGGGTTCTGGTCCCACGCGCGGCCCATGTCGTAGAACACGGCGCCACCCACGTTGAGCAGGCGCCACGGGTACCAGTCGGTGAAGTAGCGCTGCTCGGCCGTGAACAGCCAGCGCCCGTGGCCACTCTGGTAACGCAGCGGGTAGCCGCGCAGGCCGGTGTCACCGCCCAGCAGCACCTGTTGGTCGGGGTCGGGGTTGGACACCCGTTCGGTCGACAAGGCCAGGTAAAGGCTTCGCTTGTCTGATTGGCGCAGGTAGTGGCGCGCACTCGCCAAGAGCCGCGTGCCGGCAAACCCTTCGCGCTCGATGCGGCCGGTGGCGCTGGCGTCGAACAGCAGCGTGGTGTCCGGCCAGGGTTTCAGGCCTTTGTAGAGCTGCAGGCTGAAGACTGCCGCGTTGCGGTCTGCGCCAAAGGCGGGCGAAGCCGCACCCAGCCGCGCCTGGCCGTGCCAGCCGAGTTGCAGGTCTTCGGTCTTGCCGATCTGGTCCTGGTTGCGCACGGTCTGGTACTCGTCTTGCAGCCACTCGAAGCCCAGCCAGGGGTAGACCAGCTTGCGATCGGTCTGGCGGGGGACGCCGGACGAGGTGTTGCTGGCCCATGGCGTGGCGCGGTGTTCGTCGTGCGTGACGCCCAGCGTCCAGCGTTGCACCCAGCCGTCTCGAAGACCTTCGGAGAGGCCACCGTAGACCTTGGCAAAACGCTCGGTGATCTGGGTTTGCCCCACCATCTGGCCTTGTTCGTAGGCCGAGTCGATGCGGGATCCGTCGCGCCACGCGGCGCCTGTGGCCCAGCGACTGTCGAGCGCGTAAAACGGCCGCTCCAGCGCCAACGAGCGTGCCTTGCCGTCGCTGTTGCTGGCATAGGTGCCAGAGAGGTCGAGCCGCTGGCCGCCCAGCAGCGGGTCACGGTAGAACAGCGTGCGGGTGTTGCGGTCGACGCCTGACTTGATGTCCAGCCCCAGCTGCGTGCCCAGTCCCCACAGGTTGCTTTCTTCAAGACCGATGCTGCTGCTGTTCTTGCCGCCGCTGCGGCCAAACGAGAGGCTGGGCTTGAGCGTCCACACATCTTGGGTGGTCACCTCGATCTCGGCCTCGCCACCGGGGCAGGCCAGGGTGCGGATGTGGGCGCTGCCCAGGTAGCCGGTGGCGCGCAGCACGCGCTCGGATTCCTGCAACAGGCGCGGGACGTAGGCGTCGCCGGTCTTGAACAGCAGCAACTGTTGCAGCGTCGACTCGCGCGTTTGCAGGTGCAGCCAGTTGGCCAGGCGAAACAGCGCCTTGTCTTCGGCGGGGATGCGGGTGTCGAACACATCGAGCTGCACCAGATGGATGGCGCCGACGCGCTGGCAACTCGCGTCTGCAGCTTGCGCTCGCGCGAGGCCGGGCGTGGTCAGCAGGGTGGCGAGCAGCAAGCCTGCCCATCGGCGTGGGCGTTTGCCACGGCCGGGAGGGCAAGCCTTGAACATGGCGCCACTGTGCGGCCCCCGACTTAAGCGCCGCTGAAGGCCTCAGCCGAGTTCGTCGATGTTCTTCGGCCAGCTTTTGTGCAGCAAGGTCGACAAGGCGCGGTCGGCCAGCAGCTTGCCACCCGTCTGGCAGCGGGCGCAGTAGTTGGTTTCGTTGTCGGCGTAGACGATGCGTTGCACCGGCGTCTGGCACACCGGGCAGGGCAGGCCGTAGCGGCCGTGCACGGCCATCTCGGGGTGGAAAGCCGTGACCTTTTGTGGCCAGTCGCCAGCCTCTGCGCGCAGGCGGTCGGTCCATTCCTGCATCACTGCTTGGGTGGCATCGCGCAGGGTGGCGATCTGATCGGGCTTCAGGTTTTTCGACAACTGCACCGGCGACAGTTTTGCGCGAAACAGAATCTCGTCGGAGTAGGTGTTGCCGATGCCGCTGAAGAGGCGCGGGTCGGTCAACAGCTTCTTCAAGGTGTGGTTCTCGCGCTGCAGCCGCTCGGTGAAGCTGGCCAGATCGGCGCCCATCACATCGATGCCACCGGGGTCCATCACAACGAGTGCGGCCCGGTCGGCCAGCACATGCAACGAAGCCCGCCGCTTGCTGCCCGCTTCGGTCAGCACCACGCTGCCGTGCCCGAACTCGAACACCGCGAGCGAAATCTTGCCCGGCGGTTTGCCCCCCGGCAGCAGCCAGCGCAAGCGGCCGGCGACCATCAGGTGGATGACAAGAAAGAGTCCGTTCTCGAGCGCCAGCACCACCCGCTTGCCCAGCCGCTCGACGCCGACCACTTTCTGACCCTCGGCCTGCGTGAGCGGTGGCAACGCCGTGCGCAGCAAAAACGGGTTGAGCACCCGCACCCGTTGCAACACCCGGCCTTGCACCTTGTCGGCCAGGCGTTCGATGTAGACCGTGATGTCGGGCAGCTCCGGCATGCGCCAGTGTGCCAGCGAGGCGGCCGGCACCGACGAAAAAAAACGCGGCCGGGGCCGCGTTTTTCAGCAAGGCGACGAATCGCCTGCGGGTCGTTCAGACCGGGCGAATGTTCGCTGCTTGCAGGCCTTTTTCGCCTTGCTTGACTTCGAACTCGACCTTTTGGTTTTCGGTCAGGGTCTTGAAGCCGGAGCCGGCGATGTCACGGAAGTGAGCGAACAGGTCGGCACCGCCTGCGTCTTGTGCAATGAAGCCGTAGCCCTTGCTTTCGTTGAACCATTTCACGGTACCGGTTTGCGTCGTCATGATGCGTTTCCTAAATAAAAAATGGTGAGGAGCACATGCCCCGCACGCAGCGACTCTCAAGAAACGATCAAAGGGATTTCTAACGGAAACCGCACCGGAACCGGGCAGCACGAACGAGATCACTAACACCACTGTCTTGCGTAACTGTGCCGGGAATGTACCCGACAAGTGCCGATTCCACTAATGCCCCTGTGCACAGGCCACGACACGCCGTCGATAATCGACGGTTTTCACGAGGTGGCGCGCCCTTTCTGCGCCGCACACGCATGTCCGAGCTGACCCCCCAGGTGCGCCGCCGCCGCACTTTTGCCATCATTTCCCACCCCGATGCGGGCAAGACCACGCTGACTGAAAAGCTGCTGCTGTTCTCGGGCGCGATCCAGATCGCCGGGTCGGTGAAGGCGCGCAAGGCCACGCGCCATGCCACTTCTGACTGGATGGAGATTGAAAAGCAGCGCGGCATCTCGGTGGCCTCCAGCGTGATGCAGATGGAATACCGCGACTGCGTCATCAACCTGCTCGACACCCCCGGCCACCAGGACTTCTCGGAAGACACCTACCGTGTGCTGACTGCGGTTGATGCCGCGCTGATGGTGATCGACGCGGCCAACGGCGTGGAGCCGCAGACCCGCCGCCTGCTGCAGGTGTGCCGAGCGCGCAACACGCCCATCCTCACCTTCGTCAACAAGATGGACCGGGAGGTGCAGGAACCGCTCGCACTGATGGATGAGATCGAGCGCGAGCTGGGCATGGAGGTCGTGCCCTTTACCTGGCCGGTGGGCATGGGCAAGTCATTCCACGGCGTGATGGACCTGCGAGAAAAGCGCATGCGCTTGTTCGGCGGTGCTGAAGCGAACAACGGCATCGAGTTCCTCGAAGGCCTGGACAACCCGGCCTACCCCGAGCGTTTCGGCATGCAGTACGCGCAGTCCAAAGACGAGCTGGACTTGCTGACAGATGCCGCACCGCCCTTCGACCGCGAGGCCTTTTTGGCGGGCCGCCAGACGCCGATGTTCTTCGGCTCGGCTGTCAACAACTTCGGCGTGCAGGAGGTGCTGGACGCCCTGGTCGACCTGGCGCCCTCGCCCGGCCCGCGCGCGGCGGTGCAGCGCGTGGTGCAGCCCGACGAGGCCAAGTTCACCGGCGTCGTCTTCAAGATCCAGGCCAACATGGACCCGGCCCACCGCGACCGCATCGCCTTCCTGCGTGTGGCCAGTGGCCACTTCGAGCGCGGCATGCGGTTGAAGGTGGTGCGCTCGGGCAAGGAGCTGCGGCCCAACACGGTGGTGAGCTTTCTGAGCCAACGCCGCGAGCTGCTCGACGAGGCCTTTGCCGGCGACATCATCGGCATCCCCAACCACGGCGTGCTGCAGCTGGGCGACACCCTGACCGAAGGCGAATCGCTGCTGTACACGGGCCTGCCGTTTTTCGCGCCGGAAATGTTTCGCAGCGTTGAGGTGGCCGATCCGCTCAAGACCAAGCAGCTGCGTGCTGGCCTCACGCAGCTGGGTGAAGAAGGTGCGATCCAGGTCTTCCGCCCGGTAGCCGGCACCGTGTTGCTGCTGGGCGCCGTCGGTCAGCTGCAGTTCGAGGTGGTGGCTCACCGCCTGGAGCACGAGTACGGCGTCAAGGCGCGCATCATGCCGGCGCGCTACAACGTGGCGCGTTGGGTCACCTGCGAAACCGGCGACGGCGCGGCGGCCGATGAGCGCGAGTTGAAGCGTTTCATCGACGGCAACGCCCACCGCGTGGCGCTCGACGCGGTCGACGCCGCCTGCGTGCTGCTCGAATACGCGGGCGAGCTGCGTGCGATGCAGGAGAACTGGCCCAAGATCAAGTTCCACGCGCTGCGCGAGCACGCGGGCTTGGTGTTCCAGAAGCAGCTGGAAGGTTGACCGATCGCGCCGCGCGGGCGACCGCTGGCACCTGCGCCACGACGCTTCGTCGCCGCAAGATTGCCGCCGAGGCGCCTCGTGGGCACAGTGGCGCCTCCTGCTGCTGGAGCACGCCATGCTTGTGAAATCTCTGTTTGCCTACGCCCATTTCATCGCCGCTTTCGGTGTCGTGGCCACGCTGTTTTTCGAATGGTTCACCTTCACCAAGGAGCCCACTGCCACCGAGGCAAGGCGCCTCGCGCTGGCCGACCGCTGGTATGGGCTTTTTGCCGCGTTGGTGCTGGTGGCGGGTTTTGTTCGTGCCTATGCGTATGAAAAAGGCTTTGATTTCTACCTCGCCAGCCCGTTCTTCCACCTGAAGATCACGCTGTTCGTGCTGATCGGCCTGCTGTCGATCTACCCCACGATCCGTTTTGCGCGCTGGCGCCCCGACATCCAGGCCGGCCGTGCGCCGGTGGTGAGCGAGGCGCAGTACAAGCTCATCTCCCGCCTGCTCTCGGCTCAGATGGTCTTGCTGGCACTGGTGCTGCTGTCGGCCTCGCTGATGGCCAATGCGGTGGGGCGTTAGCTGGCTATCATCCGCGCGCGGCCGCACGCCAAGAGGAAGACGGGTTCAAGGGTTTCGGCCGGAGGACTCGTGCTGTGGGGTAACCCCACGGCTTTGCATTGAGCTAGACATTCGCGGCGTGAGGGGACGTGCGCTGCGCGCACGACGCCTCCACGCAGGACCGGCAGGTTGGCGTGCGTGCCGCACCTCACATGCAGCCTGCACGCTACCGACACCTCACGGCCCTGGGCCTGGCTCACGCGCTACTCGCTGGCAACCCGCAGCGCCATTCACTGCAAGCGCGTGCGGTGCAAGCGCTGGGCGATTCACCGCGCTGGCTGCCGGCGCTGCTGGAGCAGGTGTTCCCGATCTCGGGTGCGACCTGGGAGCGTCTCACCGTGCAAACGCTGGCCGAGCGCATTGAGCTTGCCCCGGCCTTCGCCGAGGCGCTCTTCGAGAGCGAACCGCCGATCGTGCGGCGCTGGATTCTTCGCCCGACCCACATGGTGCCCGCACCTTTGGGCTTGGACGACCTGGGGTTGCCGCGCCTCGATCACAGCGCCGACCTGGCTGAGTGGCTCGGTGTTCCGCTCGACACCCTGGACTGGTTCACCTACTGCAGCCGGCGGCGCCGGCGTGTCCCCTTGCACGCGCAGCATTACGCCTTTTCTCTGCATCCCAAACGTTGTGGCGGTGGCCGCTTGATCGAGGCGCCCCGGCAGCGCCTGAAGGCGGTGCAGACCCAGCTGTTGACCCGCCTCCTGAATACCGTGCCGGTTCACGAGGCCTGCCACGGCTTCGTCACCGGGCGCTCGGTGTTGACCCACGCACGGCAGCACACCCAGCAGGCCGTGCTGCTGCATTTCGACTTGAAGAATTTCTTCAACAGCATCACCGCGGCGCAGGTGGCCGCCGTGTTCCGCACACTCGGCTACCCCTCGGGCGTGGCGCAGCAGTTGGCGGCGCTGTGCACGGTGAGCACGCCCGAGCCGGTGATCGAGCGCATGCGCGACGACGGTTGGCTCGATTGGCACCAGGCCCAATGCCTTCGCCACCCCCACCTCGCGCAAGGCGCCCCCAGCTCGCCGATGCTCGCAAACCTGTGTGCCTTCGGCTTGGACTTGCGGCTGGATGGCTTGGCCTACACCTTGGGTGCACGCTACTCCCGTTATGCCGACGACCTGGTGATCTCAGGCCCTGCATCTCTGGCTTTGGCAGCTCCACGCATCGCCGCATGGGTGGGCCGCATCGCATTGGAAGAAGGCTACGCCATCAACCACCGCAAGACTCGCCTGGCCACACCTGCCCAAGCTCAGCGCGTGTGCGGTGTGGTGGTGAACCACCACTTGAACATGAAGCGCAGCGAATTCGACCGGCTGCGCGCCCTGCTGCACCAATGCACGCTGCATGGGCCTGCTTCCCAGAACCGCGAGGGCCATGCCGACTTTCGCGCCCATTTACGAGGCAAACTCGACTGGGCGACGCAGCTCAACCCATTGAAGGCACGGCGGTTGCATACGTTGTGGAACCACATTGACTGGAGCCTTGCATGAGAGGTCTGTTGCTGGCCTTGGCGGCCACCCTGCTGTGCTCGTCTGCTTGGGCAGAGGCCCCTTCCCGACGCTGCCTGAGCGAATGCACACCGCGCATCGGCATCGTGTCGGCGTTTGGCGCCGAGGCCGACATCCTGCTCGCCAAGACCACCGCCAAACGGGTGCACGTGATCAACGGCAAGACGTTCACCAGCGGCGTGTTGCGCGGCAACCGGGTGGTGATCGTGCTCAGCGGCGTGAGCATGATCAATTCGGCGCTGGTCACGCAGACACTGCTTGACCACTTCCGCATCCAGCGGTTGATCATGAGCGGCATCGCCGGGGGCATCAACCCGGCGCATCGCGTCGGTGACGTGACCGTGCCCGACCGCTGGGCCATGCCGATGGAGGTCTACTGGAACGCCGACTCCAGCGTGCCAGCGCCCTGTGGCGCGGCGGCCGACGTGAGCTGCCTCGGCCTGAAGCTCGCGAGCGGCCCCGACGGCAAGCCGCTGCCGCCCTTCGTGCTGCCGGGCGGGCCCACCGGGCTCTTCATCCGCGAGAACTACGTGCTCAACACGGCCAATGCCCCGAAGGGCGAGTTCCGCTTCGACTACCCGGTCGATGCGGCCATGCTGGCGGTGGCGCGCGGCCTCTCGCCGAAGCTCGAACGTTGCGGCCCGCGCGCCAAGCTGCCGTCGGGCGAGACCGACCCCAAGCAGTGTGTGAGCCAACAACCCCGCCTCATCGTCGGCGGGCGCGGTGTCTCGGGCACCGCCTTTCTGGCCAACCCGCATTACCGCGCTTACCTGTATGAGCACCTGCAGGCCGAAACGGTCGAGATGGAAACCGCGGCGCTCGCCCACGTGGCCTACAGCCACGGCGTGCCCTACATCGCATTTCGCAGCCTGAGTGATCTGGCCGGCGCGACCGAATTCAACACCGACGTCGCCGCACTCTTCTCGAGCGGGCTGGCCGAAGCGAATGAAGCCGCCGTCACGCTTGCGTTCCTCGACGCATGGAAGAAGCTCAGCGCCACGCGAAAGGCCCAACCATGAAGCTCACACCTTGGATGGTGGCCGCCTCGCTCGCTGCAGCTCTGGTGGCCCCCGCCGCCGCCGCGCCGCGCGAGATCAAGGCCCTCGTCATCACCATGTTCGCCCCCGAGGCCGAGCCCTGGATCAGCAGCTTCAAGCTTGCAGAGTCCATCGCCGTGCCCGGTCTGTCACCCGACTACCCCGCGCTGCGCTGCAACGCCGACGACGTGTGCCTCGTCACCACCGGCATGGGCCACGCCAATGCCGCGGCGTCCACCTTGGCCGTCGCGCTCGACCCGCGCTTCGACCTGCGCAAGACGTATTTTTTCATCACCGGCATCGCCGGCATCGACCCCACGAAAGGCACGCTGGGCACGGCCGCTTGGGCGCGCTGGCTGGTCGACTTCGGGCTCGCGCACGAGATCGACGCACGTGAAATGCCCAAGGGGTGGAAGACCGGCTACTACGGCCTGCTCACCAAGGGCCCTGACGAAAAGCCCAAGCTCGAATACCGCACCGAGGTGGCCCGTCTGGACGAAGCCTTGCTTACCAAGGTGCTCACACTCACCCAAAACGCGCCCTTGCAAGACAGCGACGCCGCCCGCGCCTACCGCGCCCGCTACCCGCGCGCACCGGCCAACCAGCCGCCGCGCGTGACGCAGTGCGACACGCTCGGTGGCGACACCTGGTGGCACGGCCACAAGCTCGGCGAACACGCACGCACCTGGATCAAGTTGCTTACCGACGGCCAAGGCAGCTACTGCACCACGCAGCAGGAAGACAACGCCACCTACAACGCACTCGAGCGTGCGGCCGCCGCCGGCAAGGTCGACTTGAAACGCCTGGCGGTGTTGCGCACGGGATCGAACTTCGATCGCCCCTATCCGGGGCAGACGGCGCACGCTTCCTTGATCGCGTCGACCACCGGCGCCACCGGTGGCTTCGTGCCCGCCACGCAAAACCTGCCGGCCGTGGCCGGCATCGTGGTGCGCGACATCGTGGCGCACTGGGCGCAGTGGCGCGAGGGTGTGCCACCGCCCTGAACACGCACCGCGTGCGGTGGCACGCCGATTGCAAAACGGTTCCCTCCGCAACGCCCGGTAGGAACTCACCATGTTCGAACGCTTCGCTGAAACCGCGTCACCCACGCGGCCGCTCGTCATCGCCCTCGCAGCCTGTTTTGCGCCCATGGCGGCGCAGGCCCAGGCCACCACCGCGCCCCAGGCGCCTGCGCCCGCTGCAGCGGCCACGCCGGCGTCCGCGCCGGCCAGCGCGCCAGAGCCCAGCAGGCTGGCGCCGGTGATCGTCACCGCCGAGCGGCGCCGCGAGAACGCGAAAGACGTGCCGATGGCCATCACCACCCTGAGCGGCGAAAAGCTCGACGTGCTCAACTCCTCGGGCGAAGACGTGCGCATGCTGTCGGGGCGTGTGCCCAGCCTCAACATCGAGTCGTCGTTCGGGCGCGCCTTCCCGCGCTTCTACCTGCGTGGGTATGGCAACACCGACTTCCGCCTCAACGCATCGCAGCCGGTCTTGCTGGTCTATGACGACGTGGTGCAGGAGGCGGCCATTCTCAAGGGCTTCCCGGTGTTCGACATCGAACAGATCGAGGTGCTGGCCGGCCCTCAGGGCACGCTGTTCGGCCGCAACACACCGGCCGGCGTGGTGAAGTTCGACTCGGTCAAGCCCGAACGCCGCTTCGGCGGCTACGGCAGCATCTCGTATGGCAGCTTCAACAGCATCAACGCCGAAGGCGCGATCAACATCCCCTTGTCGGACACCACCGCGGCGCGGGTGTCGCTGATCTCGCAGAACCGAGACGATTGGGTCGATAACACCAACCCGGCGGGCCCCACCAAAGAGTTCGAGGGTTACCACGACACCGCTGCCCGCGCCCAGCTGCTGTACAAGCCCCACAAGGACTTCAGCGCGCTGTTCAACCTGCATGCGCGAGACCTCGACGGCTCGGCACGGCTCTTTCGCGCCAACATCATCAAGCCCGGCAGCAATGACCTGGTCGACGGTTTCGACGAGAAGAAGATCGCCCTCGACGGCGCCAACGAATCCAAGCTCACCACAAAGGGTGCCAACGCCAGGCTGAGCTGGGGCCTTGCAGGCATGACGCTGTACTCGATCACCGGCTACGAGTCGCTCGACACCTACAACCGCGGTGACATCGATGGCAGCGCCGGCCCCTATTTCGGCCCGGGCCAGATCCCGTTCCCATCGGAGACGGCCGATGGCATCCCGAAGCACCGGCAGCTCACCCAGGAGGTGCGGTTGGAATCCGCCGACAGCGCGCCGCTGGGTTGGCAGGCCGGCGTGTACTACTTCGACGAGGACTACACCATCGAGTCGTTCAGCTACGACTCGCTCGGCGGTGGTGCGCAAAACGCGTACTCCCGCTCGCAGCAGAAGAACAAGGCCTACGCGGCCTTCGGCGCGTTGAAGTACGCGGTGACGCCCGAGCTGTCGGTGCGAGGCGGCCTGCGCTACACGCGCGACGAAAAAGACTTCGCACTGCAGGAGTACAACAGCTCGGTGTTCGGCACACCGGCCACGCTGGCCGACCTGCAGGCCGACGGCCCGGTCACGGAATCGCTGTCCAAGAGCAAGATGAGCTGGGACCTGAGCGGCACCTACAAGCTTTCCCCCGAGCTCAACGTGTACGCGCGGGTGGCCAACGGTTTCCGTGCGGCCAGCGTGCAGGGCGCGGGCCAGTTCAACGGCCAGTCCACCGCCGGCCCCGAGACCAACACCTCGTTCGAGGCCGGCCTCAAGGCCGATCTCTTCGACAACCGTGCGCGCGTCAACTTCAACGTTTTCCACTACACCGTTAAAGACCAGCAGCTCACGGCCGTGGGTGGTGGTGCCAACCGCAGCATTTTGCTGAACGCCGACAAGACGGTCGGCCAGGGGTTCGAGCTCGACCTGCAAAGCTACTTGAACGACAACCTGCTCGTCACACTGGGCGGCAGCTACAACGACACGAAGATCAAGGACGCCAACCTGGCAGTGGGTGTGTGCCCCGCCTGCACCGTCACCGACCCCGTCGTCGTTTCCGGCACCAGCCGCTTCGCCCTCATCGACGGCAACCCACTGCCCCAAGCCCCCAAGTGGACGGCCAACGTCACGCTGCGCTACGGCATGCCGGCCGGTGACGGGGGCGAGTTCTTCGTCTTCACCGACTGGGCCTACCGCAGCAAGGTCAACTTCTTCCTGTACGAATCCGTCGAGTTCACCGGCAAGCCGCTGACGGTGGGTGGCCTGCGCTTGGGCTACAACTGGGGCAACGGCAAGTACGAGGCGGCCCTCTTCGCGCGCAACATCACCAACCAGATCCGGGTGGTGGGCGGCATCGACTTCAACAACCTCACCGGCTTCATCAACGAGCCACGCACCTTCGGCGCGCAGTTCAAGGCCACGTTCTGAGTCGCGACTGAGTAAGTGTCCGGCGCCGGGCCGCCCCAAGCCGGACGGCGCCCCTCGGGGGCAGGAGCGAAGCGACTGGGGGGCTCCTAAACTTCGCGGCATGACCGCCCCGACCGCGCCCCCGCCTTCGCGCCTCTCGCTCTACCTCAGCCTCATCCGCTGGGATCGCCCCGCCGGCAGCTACCTGCTGCTGTGGCCCACGCTGTCGGCGTTGTGGATCGCAGCGAATGGCTTCCCGGGGTGGCACCTGTTGATCGTGTTCGTGCTCGGCACCTTCCTGATGCGCAGCGCCGGTTGTGCCGTCAACGACGTGGCCGACCGCAACTTCGACAAACACGTCAAACGCACCGCCGGTCGCCCGGTGACCAGCGGCGCCGTCAGCGCCAAAGAAGCGCTCGTGCTCGGCGCGGCGCTCGCGTTCATCGCCTTCCTGCTGGTGCTCACCACCAACGCCGCCACCACCGCCTGGAGCGTGGCCGCACTGGCGGTGAGCATCTTCTACCCCTTCACCAAACGTTTTTTCTCGATGCCGCAGGCGGTGCTGGGCGTGGCGTTCAGCTTCGGCATCCCGATGGCGTTTGCGGCCGTGCAAGGCGAGGTGCCGGCGCTGGCGTGGTGGCTGCTGCTCGGCAACCTGTGCTGGGTGATCGCGTACGACACCGAGTACGCCATGGTCGACCGCGACGACGACCTGAAGATCGGCATCCGCACCTCGGCCATCACGCTGGGCCGTTTCGACGTGGCCGGGGTGATGGGCTTCTACGCGCTTTTCATCGCGGTGTGGGCTGCGGTCGGTGCGCAGCAGGGCTTGGGCTGGCCGTACTTCGGGGGGCTGGCGGTGGCCGCTGGCATCGCGGCCTGGCACTACACGCTGATCCGCGCGCGTTCACGCGACGGCTGCTTTCGTGCCTTCCGGCTCAACCACTGGCTGGGCTTCGCGGTGTTCGTCGGTGTGGTGCTGGAATCCGCCCTGCGCCGCGCTTCTTGAGCCCGTGGGATGGCGCGTGGCACGAGCACGCCATCCCCCGCGCCGCCCTCACGGATAGAGGCCGCGCTCTTCTCTTGCGGTGAGGATTCGCTCGCAGGCCACTGCAAAGGTGGCAGTGCGCAACGTGATCTTGTGGTGGTCGGCGGTGTCCCAGATGTGCTTGAGCGCATCGACCATGATTTTGTCGAGCCGCACGTTGATCTCGTCTTCGCTCCAGAAGAAGCTCGAGAAGTCTTGTACCCACTCGAAGTAGCTCACCGTCACGCCGCCGGCGTTGCAGATCACGTCGGGCACCACCAGCACACCGCGCTCCTTGAGCACGTCGTCGGCCTCGGGCAGGGTCGGGCCGTTGGCGCCTTCGAGCACCAGCTTGGCCTTGATGCGGTTGGCGCGTGGCACTGTGATCTGGCCTTCGAGCGCGGCCGGGATCAGGATGTCGCAGTCCACGTCCCAGAAGTCTTCGTTGTCGACCTTTTCGGCGTCTTTGTAGCCAGCGATGCCGCCCTCACGCTTGAGCACGGCCATGGTGTTGGCCATGTCGAAGCCCTTGGGGTTGACGAGGGTGCCGGTGTGGTCTTGCACCGCCACCAGCGTGGCGCCCGCGCCGATGAACAACTCGGCCGCCGAGCTGCCCACGTTGCCCATGCCTTGCACCGCGATGCGTGCGCCGTTGAGGTTGAGCCCGATGCGGCGGGCGGCTTCA
>NZ_JANOCG010000526.1:0-2348 GCF_031412075.1 Rhizobacter sp. | reverse complement strand
TGTTCGAGCTGTTTCCCGCAGTCAAGAAATTTTGGCTCTACCCGGCGGGCAAGCTCTCGGGCGGACAGAAGCAGATGCTCGCGATTGCGCGCGCCATGGTCGAGCCGCGCCGCCTGCTGCTGATCGACGAGCCGAGCAAGGGCCTCGCGCCGGCCATCATCCAGAACCTCATCGCCGCGCTGCGCGAGCTCAAGCGCACCGAAACCACCGTGCTGTTGGTGGAGCAGAACTTCAGCATGGCGAGCGCCCTGGGCGACCAGGTGGCGGTGATGGACAACGGCCAGGTCGTGCACCGCGGTGCCATGGCCGAGCTGGCCGAAGACCCAGGCTTGCAACAACGACTGCTCGGCCTCTCGCTGGGAGCGCACCAATGATTTCCAACAAGACCAGTTTTGACTGGCTGCCACTGGCGCTGGTACCGGCCCTTGCCTTGCTCGCCTTGCCGGCCGTGGGCTCACCCTCGTCGTGGCTCACGCTCACGGTGGCGGGCCTCGCCATGGGCATGATCGTCTTCATCATCGCCTCGGGCCTCACGCTGGTGTTCGGCCTGATGGACGTGCTGAACTTCGGCCACGGTGTGTTCATCGCGCTCGGTGCCTTTGTCGCCACCAGCGTGTTTGTCTTCATGGGCGGCTGGTCGGCGTCCGACAACCTGTGGCTCAACCTGGGGGCCATCTTCTGCGCCATGCTGGCCGCCATGGCCTTGGCCGGCGCCATCGGCTGGGCCTTCGAGCGTGTGCTGGTGCGCCCGGTCTACGGCCAGCACCTGAAGCAGATCCTCGTGACCATGGGCGGCATGATCATCGGTGAAGAGCTCATCAAGGTGATCTGGGGCCCGACGCAGATTGCGCTGCCGCTGCCGAGCGCGTTGCGCGGTGCCTTCATCTTTGGCGATGCGGCGATCGAGAAGTACCGCGTGGTCGCGGTGGTGATCGGCGCGGTGGTGTTGATCGCGATGCTGTTCACGCTCAACCGCACCAAGCTCGGCCTGCTGATCCGCGCCGGCGTGCAAGACCGCGAGATGGTCGAGAGCCTGGGTTACCGCATCCGCCGCTTGTTCGTCGGTGTGTTCGTCGCCGGTTCGGCGCTCGCCGGATTGGGCGGCGTGTTGTGGGGCCTGTACCAGCAGAACGTCACGCCGCAGATGGGTGCGCAGGTCAACGTGCTGATCTTCATCGTGATCATCATCGGCGGCCTGGGCTCGACCTTCGGTTGTTTCGTGGGCGCGCTGCTGGTGGGTTTGTTGGCCAACTACAGCGGCTTTCTGGCGCCCAAGTTCGCGATGTTCTCCAACATCGGGCTGATGGTGGCGATTTTGTTGTGGCGGCCGCAGGGCCTGTACCCGGTGACCAATCGATGAGAACTCCCACCACTCCGTTCGCCCTGAGCCTGTCGAAGGGCTGGTTGAACGTGCACACAGGCTTCGACCCTTCGACTCAGCTCAGGACAGGCAGGCTCAGCCCGAACGGAAGAGGGGATGCCTCATGCTGAACCGCATCCTCTCCCACGACCTGCCGCGCAACCGCTGGCTGTCGGCCTTGCTCATCGTGCTGGTACTGGGCCTGGCGCTCACGCCCTTTCTCTTCCCGAGCACCAAGGCGCTCAACGTCGGCGCGAAGATCCTCGTCTTCATCGTGCTGGTGGCGAGTTTCGACCTGCTGCTCGGCTACACCGGCATCGTGAGCTTTGCGCACACCATGTTCTTCGGCATCGGGGCCTACGGCGTGGCGATTGCCAGCGCGCGCATGGGGCCGGGCTGGGGCGCGGTGGCCTTGGGTGTGACGGCGGCGGTGGCGATCTCGCTGGTGTTATCGCTCTTGATCGGCCTCTTCAGCCTGCGTGTCAAAGCCATCTTCTTCGCGATGATCACGCTGGCCGTGGCCTCGGCCTTTCTCACGCTGGCCTCTCAGCTGTCTGAGTTCACGGGCGGCGAAGATGGCCTCAACTTCAAGGTGCCCGAAGCCTTGCGGCCCGGCACGCAGTACCTGGAGCAGCCCTTCCTCGGCGCCAGCATCGACGGGCGTTTTGCGAGCTACTACCTGCTGTTCGTGGTGACGGTGGTGCTGGTGCTCACGATGTTGCGCATCGTCAACTCGCCCTTCGGCCGGGTGTTGCAAGCCATCCGCGAAAACGACTTCCGTGCCGAGGCCATCGGCTACCGCATCGTGGTCTACCGCACGCTGAGCAATGTGTTGTCGGCACTGTTTGCCACGCTCGCCGGTTGCCTGCTCGCACTCTGGCTGCGCTACAACGGGCCCGACACCTCGCTCAGCTTCGAGATCATGCTCGACATCCTGCTCATCGTCGTGATCGGCGGCATGGGCACGGTGTATGGCGCGGTGGTCGGC
>NZ_JANOCG010000525.1:0-1910 GCF_031412075.1 Rhizobacter sp. | reverse complement strand
CTGGCCGCTGGGAGCGAGCTGCACACCGCCGTGGGTGAGTCGCTGGCCTTCCTGGACCAGGCGCTCGACGCCGGTTTCCGCCCCGGCATGGGCAACGTGATCCCCGATCGCTTCTTCTGGGCCCTGCCCCCGGGCGAAGAGGGTGAAGAAGGCCCCGACGCCACCGGCGACGAAGTGCCCAAGGACCCGCGCCATGTCCACTGAAACACCGACCAACGCAGCCTTGTTCGAACGCGCCCAGCGCGTCATCCCCGGCGGCGTCAACTCGCCGGTGCGGGCCTTCAAGGCCGTGGGCGGCACACCGCGGTTCATCGCCCGTGCCCAAGGGCCCTACATCTTCGACGCCGAAGGCACCCGCTACATCGACTACATCGGCTCCTGGGGGCCGATGATCCTCGGCCATGGCCACCCGGCTGTGCTGGATGCCGTGCAGAAGGCCGCGCTTGACGGGTTTTCGTTCGGTGCCCCGACCGAGCGCGAGATCGAGCTGGCTGAAGAGATCCTGAAGCTCGTGCCCAGCCTGGATCAGGTGCGCCTGGTCAGCTCGGGCACCGAAGCGGCGATGAGCGCCATCCGCCTTGCGCGCGGCGCGACCGGGCGCAACAAGATCATCAAGTTCGAGGGCTGCTACCACGGCCATGCCGACGCGCTGCTGGTCAAGGCCGGCTCGGGCCTGGCGACCTTCGGCAACCCCACCAGCGCCGGTGTGCCGGCCGAGGTGGTGCAGCACACCCTGGTGCTCGAATACAACCACCTCGCCCAGCTGGAAGAGGCCTTCAAGCTGCACGGCGCGGAGCTCGCCTGCGTGATGATCGAGCCGATTGCCGGCAACATGAATTTCGTGCGTGCGAGCGTGCCCTTCATGAAGCGCCTGCGCGAGCTGTGCAGCCAGCACGGCGCGCTGCTGGTGTTCGACGAGGTGATGACAGGCTTCCGAGTCGCGCTTGGCAGCGCCCAAAGCGTTTACGCCAAGCTCATCCCCGGATTCGAGCCCGACATGAGCGTGTTCGGCAAGGTGATCGGCGGTGGCATGCCACTGGCCGCCTTTGGCGCCAAGCGTGCGGTCATGGCTCAGCTCGCACCGCTGGGCCCGGTCTACCAGGCCGGCACCTTGTCGGGCAACCCGGTGGCCACGGCCTGCGGCCTGGCCACGCTCAAGCAGATCCAGAAACCCGGTTTCTTCGAAGCGCTGTCGGCGAGCACACGCCAGCTGGTCGACGGCCTCTCAGCTGAGGCTCGCGACGCCGGCGTGCCCTTCGTGGGCGACAGCGAAGGCGGCATGTTCGGCTTTTTCTTCACCGATGCGCTGCCGCAAAACTACGCGACGGTGATGGCCACCGACAAGGAGCGTTTCAACCGCTTCTTCCACGGCATGCTCGACCGTGGCGTGTACCTCGCGCCAGCGCTGTACGAAGCTGGCTTTGTGAGTGCGGCGCACACCAGCGACGACATTGCTGCCACCCTGGCCGCCGCACGCGAGGCTATTCGCGCGCTCTGATTGAATGAAGCCGAGGCGTTCAGACGGGTGACGACCGCAGGCCATAGGCCTTGCCGTCGACGAACAGGTATTCGACCCGCAGGATCGCCTCGCCCTTCTCGCCCGCGAAGGTGTAGCCCACCACCGACAGCGTCGTGCCCGGCTTGATCTCGGCCACCTGCCAGGCCTGCAGGCGGCTGAGTGGCGCGAGCTCCAACTCCCAGCGCTTGTCGGCGCGGGTGGGCAGCTGAGTCTTGGCCAGGATGGCCGGCCCGTCGATGCCCGCACTCTGGGCCGGCACGGAGCGTTTGGCCAGGTCGGCTGGCAGCTTCAAACCGGCCACCACGTCGAGCTCGATTTCGACGTGCGGGTTGCCCCAAGCCACCTTTGCGGCACGGCCTTCCAGGTAGAGCGGGCGGTCGGCATCAAAACT
>NZ_JANOCG010000524.1:0-5087 GCF_031412075.1 Rhizobacter sp. | reverse complement strand
ACGTAACGGACGAGTTCATTCTAAGCGCGAGCGTCTGAACGACGCGACGTTTTCAGAGCAATTGACCGTCTGCGCCAAGGGCTTGATCGAGCCGCTGGATAAGGGCGTCAAGGTCGACTTCGCTGCTGCTGCCTGGAGTGGCCGGCTTGGCCAGCGGGCGTTCGGCCAATGCATAGGCCAGGTTCAGGGCAGCGAGCACGGCAATGCGCTCGCGTGCCTTGACGCGGCCGCCGTCGCGGATCGCGCTCATCTCGCGGTCGACGCTGCTCACCGCTTCGAGCAACGAAACCTCACCGCCTTCGGGGCAGCCGAGCACGTAGCTCTGGCCCATGATCGTCACTTCCATCTGCTTCATGGTGGTCATGGGGAGTCCCCTTCGGTGCGGCTGGCCACCGGTGCGTCGACGGGCAGGCGTTCGAGCAGGGCGTCGATGCGGCTGCGTGCGGCATTCAGGCGTGAGCGCAGGTTGTCGCGCTCGTGGGTGAGGGCAGCCAGTTGCTGCTCCAGCAATTCGTTGGTGCGCTTGAGTTCTTCATGCCGCAGCAGCAAGCGCTCCACGCGATCCGCGAGTTCTTGGGTCTTCGACATGGCGCCCTGGGGGGTTGCGAATGGTTCATTGTAGGGTCGCGTACGGCGCTGCTTACAATCCCGACCGTTGGTGCCCGTGCCGGTTTTCACATCGGCACAGTTAAACGGGAAGCAGAGGTCGTTCAACCCATCGGTTGAAAACCCACCTGCGCTGCCCCCGCAACGGTAAGCAGACGAGAGCCCAAGGCTCTCACTCATGTGCATACACCACTGGCGCCAAATGGCGCTGGGAAGGTTCTCGTGGGATGTCTGCCAGCCCGGATACCGGCCAACAGGGGGAGTGCGGTTCGCCGCACGCCATGAGGTGCGCACTGGCGGGGAAGCCGGCGCGCACGACACTGTTCCGTGAGCATTCAATGACAACTCTCTCTTGCGGGCGCACGCCCATTGCCGTGTTCGCCCTGTCCGTTTTGGCGTCCGCCTGTGGCGCCGTGGCCGCTCAGACTGTTCCAGTCTCGACCATGTTGCCGCCGGTGCTGGTGACGGCCACACGCTTTGCCAAAGATGCCAACAGCCTGCCATTCGGGGTGAGTGTGATCACTGCCGAGGAGATGCGCGACGCGGGCGTCTCCACCGTCAACGAGGCTTTGATGAAGCTGCTGGGCATTCCCGGCAAGCTCGACTTTTATGGCGGTGGCGACTATGGCGTCGACCTTCGTGGCTTCGGCAGCACCGCCGGCAGCAACCAGGTCGTCATCGTCGACGGCGTGCGCGTCAGCGAAGCCGACCTCGGCGGCACGCGCCTGGCGGGCATTTCGATTGATTCGATCGACCGCATCGAGGTAATCCGCGGCAGCGCGGCGGTTCTCTACGGCGAAGGCGCAACCGGCGGGGCCATCGTCATCACCACCAAGGCAGCCAGTGGCAAGGCCGTCAGTGGGGCTCAGGCCTACGCGGCGCTCGGCAGCCAGTCGCTGGCCGAGGCGCGTGCAGGCGGCTCCCTCGTCAGCGGCGGCTTTTCGCTCGACGTGGCAGGCAACCGGCGCACGACCGACGGGCACCGCGAGAACTTCCGTTCATCGATCGAAGGGCTTGCGCTGACGGCCCAGTGGCGCAACGACTGGCTGCGCGTGGGTGGCCAGCACACGCAGGACGAGTTGCACACCGGGCTGCCGGGTGCCTTGACGACGGCCCAATACGAGGCCAATCCGCGGCAGACGAATCGCCCCAACGACCGGGGTGCCATTGACAACCACCGCAACAACCTGTTTGCCGAAGCCACGCTGGGCGACTGGCAAATCGCCGTCGACACCGGCCAGCGCGACAAGACGCTGCTCAGCCTGACCTCGTTTGCCTACGACTACGACATCGATGCCCGCAACCGCTCGGCACGTGTGAAGCACAGCGCCAACTTCGGCCGCTATGCCAATACGGTGGTCGCAGGCGTTGACCACTACGAATGGAACCGTGTCGTGCTCGGCGCTTTTGGCTCGACCAGCGAGCAGGAGAACAAGGCCTTTTACCTCCAAGAAGACCTCAAGCTGCCCGTCGGGACGCGCTTGAGCGCGGGTGTGCGCAAAGAGCGCGTCACCAAGACCGACACCTCGGTGACGACGCCGCTCGATGAATCATTCACCGCCTGGAATGTCGGCGTGGTGCAGCCGCTGGGGGAGAGCGCCTCGGTCTTTGCGCACTTGGGCCGCAGCTTCCGTTTCCCCAACGTCGACGAGATCGGCTTCGCCCAGCCTGGTGGCTTGCGCGTGCAGACTTCGCGTGACATCGACCTCGGCGGTCGCTGGGCGTATGCCGACAGCGGCCGCGCCGAGTTGCGCTTCTATCGCAACGCTTTGCGTGATGAGATCGGCTTCGACCGAAGCGCGGGCTTCTTCGGTGCCAACGTCAACTTCGATGGCCCCACGCTGCGTCAAGGTGTCGAGCTGGAGCTGGCCCACCAAATCAACCGAGCCATTCAACTTCGCCTCAATGCCACGGCTCGCCAAGCCAAGTTCACCGGCGGCACCTACGACGGCAAGGACATCGCGCTGGTGCCCAAGCGCACCGTGTCTGTCGGGGCCGACTGGAAGGTCGGCGGGGGCCACCAACTCAACGGGCTGGTGAACATGGTGTCGTCGCAGTCGCCTGACTTTGCCAACCGGTGCAGCATGCCGGCCTACACGACTGCCGATGCACGTTATGCCTACCGCCAAGGTGACGTGCAGCTGTCGCTGGGTGTCGCCAACCTCACCGACAAAAAGTACTACACCCAGGCGTTCGGCTGCACGGCGAGCGGTGTCACGAGTTCCATCTACCCCGAGGCGGGTCGCAGCTTCGTGGCTTCGCTGCGGGTGGGCTTCTGAGATGGCGGGCGGCGAGCTGATCCTCGGTGGCCAACGCAGCGGCAAGTCGCGCTGCGCCGAGCAGCGCGCCGCCGCTTGGCTCCAGCAGGCGGGCCACACCGCTGTGCTGGTGGCCACGGCCTTGGCCCATGACGATGAGATGCGCGAGCGCATCGCCCGCCACCGCGCCGACCGGGCCGAACGTGTGCCCGGCTTGCACACCGAAGAAGTGCCGGTCGACCTGCCCGAGGTGGTGGCCCGATCGAGTGCTCCCTCGCACCTGATCGTGGTCGACTGCCTCACCTTGTGGCTGACCAACCTGCTCATGCCCATGCACGACCGACCGATCACCGGCGTGTCATGGCAAGCTCGTTGCGCTGAGCTGTGCAATGCCATCGACGCCGCCCGCGGCCCGGTGGTGCTGGTGTCGAACGAGATCGGCCTCGGTGTGTCGCCCCTGTCGGCCGAAGCGCGCCGCTTCGTCGACGAACTGGGCCGCCTGCACCAGGCCGTGGCAGCGCGCTGCGAGCGTGTCACCTGGATGGTCGCAGGCATCGAAATGCCGGTGAAGCGAGGCCCCGCATGAACTACCGCCACAGGGTGTGGGCGTTGCTCTTGTTGTGCTTGCCCTTGCACGCCTGGGCCGAGATCCGCCTGCGCGACGACCGTGGCGCCACGTTGGTGTTTGCCAGCAGCCCGAAGCGCATCGTGACGCTGCTGCCCTCGCTCACCGAAAGCATCTGCGCCCTCGGCGCGTGTGATCGCCTGGTGGGAACCGATCGTTTTTCAAACGCGCCCAAGCGGGTGCAGTCCTTGCCCAAGCTGGGTGGGCTCGAAGACGCGCAGGTGGAGCGCATCGTGTCGCTCAAGCCCGATGTGGTGCTGGCCGCGCAGTCGGCGAGGGTGATCGATCGGCTCGAATCCTTGGGCCTGAAGGTGCTGGTGATCGAATCGAAAACGCATGCCGACGTGAAACGCAGCCTTCAACTGCTGGGCCAGTTGCTTGAAGCGCCCGCCGCCGCCGACGCGGTGTGGGCAGGCATCGAAACCGCCCTGGCCGACGCTGCCGCGCGCACACCACAAGCCCTGCGAGGCCAGCGTGTGTACTTCGAAGTCGACACCACACCCTATGCGGCCGGTGCCACCTCGTTCATCGGCGAAACGCTGACCCGGCTTGGCTTGCGCAACGCCATCCCGCCGGAGCTGGGCCCCTTTCCCCGGCTCAACCCGGAGTACGTGGTCAAGGCGCAGCCCGACATCGTCATCGCGGCCCGCCGCAACCTCGACGACATGCCCAAGCGGCCCGGCTGGAGCTCGATCACCGCGCTGCGGCGTGGCCGCAGCTGCGGTTTCGATCTGGAGGATTACGAATTGCTGATCCGGCCCGGCCCGCGCATGGGCGAGGCCGCGCAGCTGATGGCGACGTGCCTGGCCGGCCTGGTGGAAAAGCGTTGATGTCGGAAGCCGAACGCGTCAGCCGCCAGCGCCTGGGGCTGGCGCTCGGCCTGCTCAGCCTGCTGTTGATGCTGGCGGGGTTGGCCGCCGGCAGCGAAGGCTGGTCGCCGTCGCAAACCTGGGCCTTGCTCAACGGCCCGGATGGTTCGCTCGTGGTCTGGGAGATTCGTGCCCCGCGCACTGTGGGCGCCTGGATGACGGGCGCCTTGCTCGGCCTGGCCGGCGCCGTGGCGCAAGGTCTGTTTCGCAACCCGCTGGCCGACCCCTATCTGCTGGGCTCGGCCTCGGGTGCGGTGCTCGGCGTGGTGGTGGTGCTGGCAGCGGGCACGCTGGTCGGGCATGGCATCAGCCTGGCCACAGCCGATGTCATTGCGCGCATCGGGCTGGTGGGTGCATCGTTTGCCGGCGCGCTGCTGGGCGTCGGCTTGACCTTGAGCCTGGCGCGCGGTGCCCACGAAACCACGCGCCTGCTGCTGGCCGGCGTGGTGGTGGGCGTGCTGCTCGGCGCCATCAGCGACTTGATCACCAACGTGGCGCCCGAGGCGCTGCTCGGCAAGCAAGCCTTTCTGCTGGGCTCCACCGGGTTTCTGGGGTGGAGCAACTGCGCGCTGATGGCGGTGGGTCTGGCGATCGCACTGCCACTCGCCTGGCGCCTGTCGCGTGCGCTCGATGCGCTCACGCTTGGCGAAGAAAGTGCGGTCAGCCTGGGGCTGGCGCTGGCGCATGTGCGGGTGGCGATGGTGGTCGCGCTGGCTTTGGCCACCGGCA
>NZ_JANOCG010000523.1:0-2360 GCF_031412075.1 Rhizobacter sp. | reverse complement strand
CTTTGTCACGCGCGATGCGCGTGAAGTCGAGCGCAAGAAGGTGGGTCTGCACGGTGCACGTCGCCGCAAGCAGTTCAGCAAGCGCTGATCCCCGCGAACCCGGAGACGGGTTTTCGTGCAAAAAGGCCGCTTTCGAGCGGCCTTTTTCATGGCTGAGGCGCATGCATACACCTGCAAGGTTTGGACACAGGCCGGGGCAGAGTGCGCTCCTACAATCGCGCCTCACCCTACTCCCTGCACCAAAACCACCCCACGCCATGCGCTGGAAACTGCTACGCCGACGAATGTCGATCAGTGCGCCCCGCATGATCGTACGCAGTCATTTGCCCTGGCCGCTGCGCTGGGCCGTGGTGGCTTTGGTGTTCGGTTTTTCTGCGGCTCTGGCGCTGTGGGCCTTCGAGTTCGGCAAGAGCATTGCCGGCTTGGACCGAGATGCGAAGGCCGAGTTGGCTCAGCTGCGGATCGAGGTGTCCAAGCTGCGCGAGGAGCGCGAGGGTGCGCAGTCCATCGCCAACACAGCCGAGAGTCTGCTGAAAGCTGAAAGGGTGGCTCAGGAGCGGCTGACGCAGCAAATCAAACAGGTCGAGTCTGAAAACCTCGCGCTGAAAGCCGACCTGGGGTTTTTCGAGCGCCTGCTGCCGGCCAGCGCGGCCGAGGGCCTCAATGTGCGGGCTTTGCAAGCCGAGGCAAAAGGGCCGGGGCACCTTCGATTTCAGGTGCTGATCATGCAAATAGGCCGGAATCCACCCGAGTTTGTCGGGCGTTACGACATCGTGCTGTCGGGCACACTGGGTGACAAACCTTGGACGATTTCCCAGCCCGGCGGCCCCAGGCTGCTGCAGGTCAAACAATCGGCCCGCCTTGAAGGCACGGTGAACTACCCGACCGACGCGGTGGTGAAGATGGTCGAGGTCAAGGTCACCGACAACAAGGGCGGCGTGCGAGCCTCCCAGACCGTGAAGTTATGAAACCCCCAGCGCGCTGGGTCGATCGACGTTGACGTTAGGAGTCACACATGTTCGCGAAGAAAAAACAGCCCCCCATCCGCACCCTGATCGGTGAGGGCACAGTCATTCGTGGCGAGCTGCTCTTCACCGACGGTCTTCGCATCGACGGGGAAGTGCAGGGCGACGTGATCGCCCTGGCGGGGGAGTACAGCATCTTGGTCATCAGCGAAAAAGCCCGCGTGGTGGGCAAGGTCAAGGCCGGCCACGTGATCATCAACGGCCATGTCACCGGCCCGGTGGTGTCTGACGCGCTGCTCGAGCTGCAGCCCAAGGCGGTGATCATCGGCGACGTGAAGTACGAAGCCCTCGAGATGCACCAGGGCGCCACCATTGACGGCGAACTTCACCCGTTGAAAGCCGAAGAAAAGCCAGCACTCATCAAATTGGCTGCCTCCAGCGGCGGGTGAGGTTTCTCGCCGGCGTGGATAATCCAGTTCTTGTCTGGAAGGAATCGCCATGAGCGCAGTAGCAACAAGCAACGTCCAAACCCCCGAGGCCGACATGCCTCCGGTGCCGCTCGTCTTCACCGACAGTGCTGCGAGCAAGGTCAAGGAATTGGTCGACGAGGAAGGCAACCCCGAGCTGAAGTTGCGGGTGTTCGTGCAGGGTGGCGGTTGTTCCGGCTTCCAGTACGGTTTCACCTTCGATGAAATCGTCAACGAAGACGACACCCAGATGAACAAGAACGGCGTCACGCTCTTGATCGACGCGATGAGCCTGCAGTACCTGGCCGGCGCCGAGATCGACTACAAGGATGACCTGCAAGGCGCGCAGTTCGTGATCAAGAACCCGAACGCGACCACCACCTGCGGGTGTGGTTCCAGCTTCACGGTTTGAGCTGAGACCTCTGCCAATGCAAAGGCCGCCCTTGGGCGGCCTTTTGCGTTGTCACGCCGGGTACAAAGCGCCGAGCACACGGGGCCCGGTCGCTCCGGTGACGGCACTGAGGTTGCCCGGTTCGCCGTGCAAGTGTTTGTAGGCCAACCAGGCGAATGCGGCTGCTTCCACATGCTGTGCCGGCAGGCCGCGGTCGTCGGTCAGGCGAACGGCCATGCCGGGCAGGTGAACCGCCAGTCGGCGCATCAGGTGTTTGTTGAGCGCACCCCCGCCACACACCAGCAGCTCGCTCGCATCACCTGCATGAGCCTTGATGGCTGTGGTGCACGTGAGGGCGGTCAGCTCGCACAGCGTGGCTTGCACGTCTTCGTTGCGGGTGGTCACGCCGTGGCGTTGCAGCCGGTGGGCCAGCCAGTCGGTATTGAACAGATCCCGGCCGGTGCTCTTGGGCGGCGGGGCGGTGAAATAGGGCTCTTCCAGCAACACATCGAGCAACCGTGGCTGGATCGTGCCGCT
>NZ_JANOCG010000522.1:0-18723 GCF_031412075.1 Rhizobacter sp. | reverse complement strand
CCACTCCACAAAGAAGCTGGTCTTGGCCTTGACGTTCTGCTGGTACAGCGTGTGCAGCATGGCATGACCGGTGCGGTCGGCGGCGGCGCAGGCGCGCTGCACCGGCTTTTCGCCGTAGTTGGCGGTGTGGCCGCCGAACGGACGCTGGTAGATCGTGCCGTCCGGGTTGCGGTCGAAGGGCATGCCCATGTGCTCCAGGTCGTAGACGACCTTGGGCGCTTCACGGCACATGAACTCGATGGCGTCCTGGTCGCCGAGCCAGTCGGAGCCCTTGACGGTGTCGAAGAAGTGGTAATGCCAGTTGTCCTCAGACATGTTGCCGAGCGAGGCACCAATGCCGCCTTGCGCAGCCACGGTGTGCGAGCGGGTCGGGAACACCTTGGACAGCACGGCCACGTTGAGGCCGGCGCGTGCCAGCTGCAGCGAGGCACGCATGCCAGAGCCCCCGGCCCCCACGATCACGACGTCGAACTTTCTCTTCGAAACAGTTGCGCTCACGATCACATTCTCCAAAGCACTTGAATGGCCCAACCCGCACAGCCCACCAGCCAGACGATGGTGCCCACCTGAAGCACCAGCTTGACGGCAACCGGCTTCACGTAGTCCATCAGCACATCACGAATCCCCACCCACACGTGGTACAGCAGCGCCACGATGGTCACGAAGGTCAACACACGCATCCACTGCGGGTTGAAGATGCCGGCCCATTTGTCATAGCCCATCGGGCCGGGCAGCAAGACTTGCACGATCACGATGAGGGTGAAAAGCGCCATCAGCACGGCGGTCACACGCTGTGCCAGCCAGTCGCGCAGTCCGTAGTGCGCGCCGACCACCACGCGCCTAGAACCGAAATTCGGTGTCGTCATGTTGTTTGCCTGAAACTCAAAAACTCAAAAGAACAGCTTGAAGCCAAGCGCCAGCGTGAGCACGATGCTCAGACCCAGCGTGACCAATGCAGAAGTGCGGCCAAATTTCTTCGACACCGCGTGCGTGGCGTCCATCCAGAGGTGGCGCAGCCCGGCGATGAAATGGTGCAGGTAGGCCCAGATCAGGCCCAGCACCACCAATTTGATGAACCACGCCGGCAGAAAACCGATGCCGCCGACGAAGACGCTGGTGAACTGGCCGTAGGTGATTTCGGAGGTGAGGCTGGTGTCGAACATCCAGATGATGAAGGGCATCAGCACGAACATCAGGATGCCGCTCACACGATGCAGGATGGACACCACGGCTGCGGGCGGCAGTTTGTACTGCGTCGCCTCGATCAGCTTCATGTTTGAACCGGGTCTTTGTTTTGATGTGACTGCCATACCAACCTTGTGAAACCAGACGAAACTTTTAGAGTTTATTGCAATGCAGCAGGGTTTCGCTGGGACACCCGCATTTCTACAGGGGCTGCCCGACTCGCGCCAATCAACTCAACTCATTGCGGTAATAGTGGGCATCGGTGTTGTACAGACCGCGGCGCAGCTCGACCGGCTTGTCACCATAGGTGCGCGACAAGCGCTCCACGCTCAACAAGGGCGCGCCCACTTCCAGCTGAAGGAGCTCGGCGGCAGCGGCATCGGCGGCCACGGCGCGCAGCTGCTCTTCGGCGCGGATCATGCGAACACCAAACTCGGTCTCGAAGAGGCCATACATCGGGCCCTTGTATTCGCTCAGGCGCTCGGCCGTGAGGCCTTTGAAAAGATGGGCGGGCAGCCAGATGTCGTCGAGCACCAC
The DNA here is from genome assembly GCF_031412075.1 of Rhizobacter sp. Classification (GTDB taxonomy): domain Bacteria; phylum Pseudomonadota; class Gammaproteobacteria; order Burkholderiales; family Burkholderiaceae_C; genus Rhizobacter. The sequence goes on along the minus strand of NZ_JANOCG010000522.1, from coordinate 17,001 downwards.
CGGGCGCCCCAGAAAGTGCAGCAGGCGCCGCACCTGCACGGCGGTGTCGCCGGCCTTGAGCTCCAGCGCACGCGCGATGTCGACCGGCGCGCGCATGCGGCGGCAGTCGATGAAACGGCGCTCCATGCCACCCGCCTCTCCTGTGTCGGGTGTGAGGCGCAAGAACCGGTACTGGATCTTCTCTTCGGCGTGGGTGGCCACAAAGGTGCCCTTGCCCTGACGGCGCACCACCAGATTTTCGTCGGCCAGCGCATCGATGGCCTTGCGCACGGTTCCCTGGCTCACCTTGAAGCGCGCCGCCAACTCGATCTCGCTCGGGATCGCCTCGCCCGGCTTCCACTCACCGCTCTGCAAACTGCGGGTGATCAGCGCCTTGATCTGCTGGTACAGCGGGCTGAACGCCGGGGCGTCGCCGTCGCCGTCCGCCGGGCGGGATGCAGCAGGGGTGGGGGTCGACGCGGCCATGGCAGGATTGCAGCACACCGCTCGCGCCGCGTCCATGACACCTGAAAGATGTCTTATATAAGACATAAGAGCGTTGACAGACCACGGGTTCCCACCTAGACTCACCTACACTTCTCGGCTGGCACAGAGAGCCCTCGTCGGCCCTCTGTATTCGACCCCCTTGACCCCCTTGCGGAGCCTCCCCATGAGCAAGAAACCCGTTCGCGTTGCCGTCACCGGCGCTGCTGGCCAGATCGGCTACGCCTTGTTGTTCCGTATCGCGTCTGGCGAGATGCTGGGCAAGGACCAACCGGTCATCCTGCAACTGTTGGAGATCCCCGACGAGAAAGCCCAGAAGGCGCTCAAGGGCGTGATGATGGAGATCGACGACTGCGCCTTCCCGCTGCTCGCCGGCATGGAAGCGCACAGCTCGCCCGAGACCGCCTTCAAGGACACCGACTACGCTCTGCTGGTGGGCTCGCGCCCCCGCGGCCCGGGCATGGAGCGTGCCGAGCTGCTGGCCATCAATGGCGCCATCTTCACGGCACAAGGCAAGGCGCTCAACAAGGTCGCCAGCCGCAACGTCAAGGTGCTCGTGGTGGGTAACCCCGCCAACACCAATGCCTACATCGCGATGAAGAGCGCGCCCGACCTGCCGGCGAAGAACTTCACCGCCATGCTGCGCCTGGACCACAACCGCGCCGCCAGCCAGCTGGCCGCCAAGACCGGCAAGCCGGTGTCGAGCATCGAGAAGCTGGCCGTGTGGGGCAACCACTCGCCCACCATGTACGCCGACTACCGCTTCGCCACGATCGACGGCCAATCGGTCAAGGACATGATCAACGACCAGGTGTGGAACAAGGACGTGTTCCTGCCCACCGTCGGCAAGCGCGGCGCCGCCATCATCGAAGCGCGCGGCCTGTCGTCGGCCGCGTCGGCAGCCAACGCCGCCATCGACCACATGCGCGATTGGGCCCTGGGCACCCAAGGCAAGTGGGTCACCATGGGCATTCCGTCGAATGGCGAATACGGCATTCCGAAGGACGTGATGTTTGGCTTCCCGGTCACTTGCGCCAATGGCGAATACAAGATCGTCGAAGGCCTGGCCATCGACGCCTTCTCGCAGGAGTGCATCAACAAGACCCTGGCCGAGTTGCAAGGCGAGCAAGACGGCGTCAAGCACCTGCTCTGAAACCACAGCAGGTGAGCAAAAGAGGCCGGTACGCGACGCTGCTGGCCTTTTTTTCGCCCTTCTTTTTTGCGCCCTTCTTTTTCGCTCCCTACAGCCACCGCCCTGCATGAGCCCGACCCAAGTCCACCCCCGGCAGGCCTTGTTTGACGCCACCGAGGCGGCGCCTGCCCTGCCGGTCTGCGACCACTACGCCGGCGTGCCCTTGCGCATGCACAAGAGCCTGCAGATGCAGGCCGACATGGGCCCGGTGTTCGACGTCACGCTCGACTGCGAAGACGGCGCCCCGGTCGGTGGCGAAGCCGAACACGCGCACCTGGTGGGTGAGTTGGTGATGTCGTCGCGAAACGCACACGGCCGCGTGGGCGCCCGGGTGCACCCGTTCGATCACCCGTCGTTCGACGCTGACGTGAGCACGCTCATCAAGATTGCCGGCGGGAAGCTGGCTTATCTGATGGTGCCCAAGGTGCAAGGTTTCGCTCAGGCGCAAGACGCCGTCACCGCCATCGACCGCGCGCTGCTGGAAAACGGCCACAAGCACCCGGTGCCGGTGCATGTGCTGATCGAAACCCACGGCGCGCTGCGCGACGCCGACCGCATTGCGGCGCACCCGCGCATCGAATCGCTGTCGTTCGGCTTGATGGACTTCGTGTCGGCGCACCGTGGTGCGATTCCACAAGCGGGCATGAGTGCCACTGGCCAGTTCGAGCACCCGCTGGTGCTGCGTGCCAAGCTCGAAATTTCGGCCGCCTGCCACGCGCATTTGAAGACCCCCTCGCACTGCGTCGTCACCGAGTTCAAAAAGCTCGATTTGCTGCGCGCGGCCGCCCAGAAGGCCTCGCGCCAGCTCGGCTACCTGCGCATGTGGAGCATCCACCCGGACCAGATCCTCCCCATCATCGAAGCCTTTGCGCCGACCGTGGCCGAGACCGACCAGGCGATCGAAATCCTGCTCGCCGCGCAAGCCAACGACTGGGCCCCCATCGGCCACCGCGACACGCTGCACGACCGGGCCAGCTACCGCTACTTCTGGCACGTGCTCGAGCGCGCCCTGCGCACCGGCCAAGACCTGCCGATCGAGGTGCGCCAGGCCTTCTTCTCGGACGACGTCGGAGCGCGGTCGTGAATTGCGCCACACCTCGCTTTGTCGAGTTGGCGAACAAATGTTTCAGCGCCGTTGGGGCAGCGTCTTCACGCGCTAGCACGGCCAGTGCAGCGCGGTGCGTCGCGGCCAGCGGCATGTTTGTGAACTCGCACACGCGCCGCGTGGGCGCGTTGCGCCCGTCACGGGCGTCTCATGGCACCCGGCGCGGAACCCAGGTTTCATGCGGGACACCGCAGCGGTTCAATTTGTTTCAATCAGGGAATCTGCCCCCTCGGGGCGAAGTTAGCGGGCCTTCACAATCCGGGCTTCCTCAACCCCCCGGAGTGATTCCATGATTCGAACCGCCGTTTTCGCAGTCGCCATTGCATTTGCCAGCGTCTCCGCCCTGGCCCAGACCGCACCCGCTGCGAAGCCGGCGGCCAAGCCTGCGCCCGCCAAAAAAGCGGCGCCTGCCGACAAGCCCCTGCCCGCCGCCGATCAAGCTCAGCTTGATGCCGCCGAGCGCACCCACTACGGCCCCTACGATTGCGACCTCAAGCAGAGCATCGACGTCAGCATCAATCCCAAGTCGCCCGGCTATGTCGACGTGAAGTTCGGCAAGCAGCTCTACACGATGAAGCCTGTGCTCTCGTCCACCGGCGCGCTGCGCCTGGAAGACGTCAAGGGTGTGGGCCTGCTGATCCAGATCGCCAACAAGTCCATGCTGATGGACACCAAGGCCGGCAAGCGCCTGGTCGACGCCTGCGTGCACGAGAAGCAACGCGCTTTCAACGAAGCGCAACCCAAGTAAGCCCTTCTCCGAGCGCAAGGCGAGCCAGCACCCCATGTCTCTGTTTCTCTTGCCTGCCAGCAGCCGAGCGTTTGCGTCGGCTCGCAGGTTTCTTGCTTCACTGACCTCTCGCTTTGCACCACTCGGAGAACTACATGCTTCAAGCCTATCGCCAACATGTCGCTGACCGTGCCGCCCTCGGCATCCCTCCGCTGCCTCTGTCGGCGCAACAAACCGGCGAGCTGATCGATCTGCTCAAGGCACCGCCGGCGGGCGAAGGTGCCACCCTGGTGCACCTGTTCACCCATCGGGTGCCGGCCGGCGTGGACGACGCGGCCAAGGTCAAGGCTTCGTACCTGGCTGCCGTGGCGCACGGCACCGAAACCTGCTCGCTCATCTCGCGCGAGCAAGCCACCGAACTGCTGGGCACCATGCTCGGCGGCTACAACATCAGCCCGCTGATCGACCTGCTGGACGACGCCACCGTCGGCGCCATCGCCGCCAAGGGCCTCAAGGGCACGCTCTTGATGTTCGACCAGTTCCACGACGTGCAAGAAAAGGCCGAACGCGGCAACGCCAACGCCAAGTCGGTGCTGCAAAGCTGGGCCGACGCCGAGTGGTTCACCTCGCGGCCCGAAGTGCCGCAAAGCATCACCGTGGCCATCTTCAAGGTGACCGGCGAAACCAACACCGACGACCTGTCGCCCGCGCCCGACGCCTGGAGCCGACCCGACATCCCGTTGCATGCGCTGGCCATGCTGAAGAACAAGCGCGAGGGCATCACGCCTGAAGAAGACGGCAAGCGCGGCCCCATCAAGTTCATCGAAGACCTGCGCGCCAAGGGCAACCTGGTGGCCTACGTGGGCGACGTGGTCGGCACTGGCTCCAGCCGCAAGTCGGCCACCAACAGCGTGCTGTGGTTCACCGGCGAAGACATTCCCTACGTGCCCAACAAGCGCTTCGGTGGCGTGTGCCTGGGCACCAAGATCGCCCCGATCTTCTACAACACCATGGAAGACGCCGGCGCCCTGCCGATCGAGCTCGACGTGAGCCAGATGAACATGGGCGATGTGGTCGAGCTGCGCCCCTACGATGGCAAGGCCCTGAAAGACGGCAAGCTCATCTCCGAATTCAAGGTCAAGAGCGCCGTGCTGTTCGACGAAGTGCGCGCCGGTGGCCGCATTCCGTTGATCATCGGCCGCGGTCTCACCGCCAAGGCGCGCGAGGCATTGGGCCTGCCGCCCTCGACCTTGTTCCGCCTGCCGCAAAGCCCGGTCGACACCAAGAAGGGTTTCTCTCTCGCACAAAAGATGGTCGGCAAGGCTTGCGGCCTGCCGGAAGTCAACGGGCAACAGCCAGGCGTTCGGCCCGGCACCTACTGCGAGCCGCGCATGACCAGCGTGGGCTCGCAAGACACCACCGGCCCGATGACGCGAGACGAGTTGAAAGACCTGGCTTGCCTGGGCTTCAGCGCCGACCTGGTGATGCAATCGTTCTGCCACACCGCCGCCTACCCGAAGCCGGTGGACGTGAAGATGCACCACGAGTTGCCCGACTTCATCAGCCACCGCGGCGGCATTGCGCTGCGCCCCGGTGACGGCGTGATCCACAGCTGGCTCAACCGCTTTTTGTTGCCCGACACCGTCGGCACCGGTGGCGACAGCCACACCCGCTTCCCGATCGGCATCAGCTTCCCTGCGGGCTCGGGTTTGGTGGCCTTTGCGGCCGCCACCGGCGTGATGCCGCTCGACATGCCTGAGTCGGTGCTCGTGCGCTTCAGGGGCAGCATGCAACCCGGTGTGACGCTGCGTGACCTGGTTAACGCGATCCCGCTGTACGCCATCAAGGCCGGCCTGCTCACCGTCGAGAAGAAGGGCAAGAAGAACATCTTCTCCGGCCGCATTCTCGAGATCGAAGGCCTGCCCGACCTGAAGGTGGAACAAGCCTTCGAGCTGAGCGACGCGTCGGCCGAGCGCAGCGCCGCCGGCTGCACGGTGCACCTCAACAAAGAACCGATCATCGAATACATCAACAGCAACATCACGCTGATGAAGTGGATGATTTCCGAAGGCTACGCCGACCCGCGCACCCTGGCTCGCCGCATCGCCGCGCAAGAAGCGTGGCTCAAGAACCCGCAGCTCTTGAAGGGCGACGCCGACGCCGACTACGCCGCCGTGATCGAGATCGACCTGGCCGACATCCACGAGCCCATCGTCGCCTGCCCGAACGACCCCGACGACGTGAAGACGCTGGCCGAAGTCTCCGGTGCCAAGATCGACGAAGTGTTCATCGGCTCGTGCATGACCAACATCGGCCACTTCCGCGCCGCTTCCAAGCTGCTCGAAGGCAAGCGCGACATTCCGGTCAAGCTGTGGGTGGCACCGCCCACCAAGATGGACGCCAAGAAGCTGAGCGACGAAGGCCACTACGGCGTGCTCGGCAATGCCGGCGCGCGCATGGAAATGCCGGGCTGCAGCCTGTGCATGGGCAACCAGGCGCAGGTGAAGGAAGGCGCGACCGTGTTCTCGACCAGCACACGCAACTTCCCCAACCGGCTGGGCAAGAACAGCAACGTCTACCTCGGCTCGGCCGAGTTGGCGTCGATCTGCTCCAAGCTCGGTCGCATCCCGACCAAAGAGGAGTACCTGGCCGACATGGGCGTGCTCACCGCCGCAAGCGACAAGATCTACCAGTACCTGAACTTCGACAAGATCCAGGACTTCACCGACGCGGCCGAGAAGGTCACCGCCTGAGCCGTGTCTCGCTGAAAAGCAAAAGCCCCTCGGTGCAAACCGAGGGGCTTTTTTACGCCACCGTCAGATCAGGGCATCAGCCCATCGTGCCGACTGCAATGTCTTGCAGGCCGACACGTGTGGGCAACGGGGTGAAGTCGCTCGACCCCGATGGGGCCGCGAACGTGGCCATCGCACCCACCAGTGCCTGCACCTGCGAATCGGTCAGCACCGAGCCGTCACTGAAGCGAAAGTCTTCGACGCGGTAGCGTGAGCCGTGGTACCAGTTCTGGAACACCAGCTTGTCGCTGGTGCCGACGACCGAGGCCTCCAGGTTGCTACCCACACGCCGGTAGCGCATGTCGGACTGCGCGATGCCAGGCGCAAAACGCACGCTGTCTCTCACCCCCACGGCGTTGTCATTTTCTTGCACCGTGTCGATGCCGTAGCCCCGCGCAAACAGATAGTTGTCGGCGCCCGTGCCACCGGCCAGCGTGTCATTGCCAGCCCGGCCATCGAGCGTGTCGGCGCCAGCCAGGCCGGAGAGCCGGTTGTTGCCAGAGTTGCCGACGAGGGTGTTGCCCAGTTCATTGCCGGTGCCGCTCAGCCACGACGAACCCAGCAAGCTCAGGTTCTCGACGTGGCTGCCCAACACCAAGCTCACCTGGCTGCGCACCAGATCCGTCCCTGCGTTCGAGCTCTCGAACACCTGGTCTGATGCCGTGTTGACGATGTAGATGTCATCACCGGCACCACCCAGCATCTGGTCGGCCCCTGCCCCACCGTCAAGCGTGTTGGCGCCGATATTGCCAACCAGCAGGTTGTTCAGCGCATTCCCGGTGCCGTTCAAGGCCTCCGTGCCAGTCAGCATCAGCGTTTCAATCTCGGCACCCAGGCTGTAGTCGACCAGCGAATGCACGGTGTCGACACCACCGCCGGGCAGCTCGGTCGCCACGTCGGCCTGGTCGTCCACCACGTAGGTGTCGTTGCCCAAGCCGCCGATCATCAGGTCGGCGCCGGCGGCGCCATCGAGCAGGTTGGCTGCGTCGTTGCCCGACAAGGTGTTGTTCAAGGCGTTGCCCCTGCCATCGACAGCACCCGCGCCCACCAAACTGAGGTTTTCGAGGTGCTCACCCAGCGTGTACGACACGCCGGAAATGACGGTGTCGGTGCCGGCGTTCGCCGCTTCGACGACGCTGTCTTGCCCCTCCACCACGTAGGTGTCGTCACCACTCCCGCCATGGAGCCTGTCATCGCCCAGGCCACCGTCGAGCCGGTCGTTGCCCGCGTCGCCGATGAGCAGGTCGTTGCCCTCCAAGCCGAGCAGCGTGTCGTCACCCCAGCCGCCGTCGAGCGTGTCGGCCAGGTGGGTGCCGACGAGGAAGTCGTTCACCGGTGCGAGCTTGCGTTCGATGGCCAGGCCGTCCCACAACGCCCCATCGGCGAACTCGATGTTCGGCCGGTATTCCGGCGGAACGCTGAAGTAGTAAGACAGGCGCACCGAGTCGCTGCTGCCGATCAGGCTGAGGACCAGGTCGTTGCCCTCGGCGTTCACGTTCACATCGGTCAAACCGATGCTCGCACCCAAGCGCAGCCGGTCTTGCTGGCCGTCATACCAACTGAAGATCGTGTCTTGGCCATCACCTCGGCCAAACACGTAGGTGTCGCTGCCGGTGCCGCCGTTGAGCAGGTCATCGCCGCCATCGCCATAGAGGATGTCGTCGCCATCACCGCCGAACAACATGTCGTTACCCAGCCCGCCATCGAGCGTGACGTTCTGGCCGGGTTCGCTGGCCAGGTAGTCATCGCTCGGGATGAGCTTGCGCTCGATGGCCAGGCCATCCCAGACCGCGCCGTCGGCGAACTCGATGTTCGGCCGGTACTCTGGCGGAACGCTGAAGTAGTAGGAAAGGCGCACCCAGTCGCTGCCGCCGATCAGGCTGAGGATGAGGTCGTTGCCTTCGGCAGTCACGTTCACATCGGCCAAGCCGATGCCGCCGCCCAGGCGCAGCTGGTCTTGCTGGCCGTCATACCAACTGAAGATCGTGTCTTGGCCATCGCCTCGGCCAAACACATAGGTGTCGCTGCCCGTCCCCCCGTTGAGCAGGTCGTCGCCGCCATCGCCATAAAGGATGTCGTCGCCATCGCCGCCGAACACCATGTCGTTGCCCAGCCCGCCATCGAGCGTTACGTTCTGGCCGGGTTGGCCTGCCAGGTAGTCATCGCTCGGGAAGAGCTTGCGGTCGATGGCCATGCCGTCCCACACCGCCCCGTCGGCGAACTCGATGCCCATCCGATCTTGCGGGGCAAGGTTGAGGTAGTTGGCGATTCGCACCGAGTCGCTGCCGCCTTGCAGCGTCAGGATCAGGTCACTGCCTTCGCTTCGCACGTTCACGTCGGTCATGCCGATGCCGCTGCCCAGGCGCAGGCGATCTTGTTGCCCATCGGGGAGGCTGAAGATGGTGTCTTGCCCATCGCCACGACCGAAGACGTAGGTGTCGCTGCCGGTGCCACCATCGAGCACGTCGTTGCCAACGTCGCCGTAGAGGATGTCGTCGCCGTCGCCGCCGAACAGGTTGTCGTTGCCCAAGCCGCCATCGAGCGTTTCGCTCTGACCGGGTTGGCCGGCCAGGAAGTCGTCGTTCGGGAAGAGCTTGCGGTCGATGGACAGGCCGTCCCACACCGCCCCGTCGACGAACTCGATGCGCATCCGGTCCTGCGGGGCAAGGTTGAGGTAGTTGGTGATGCGAACCGAATCGTTGCGACCTTGCAGCGTCAGGATCAAGTCGCTGCCTTCGCTGCGCACGTTCACGTCGGTCATGCCGATGCCGTTGCCCAGGCGCAAACGATCTTGTTGCCCATCGGGGAAGCTGAAGATGGTGTCTTGCCCATCGCCACGACCGAAGACGTAGGTGTCGGAGCCGGTGCCACCATCGAGCACGTCGTTGCCAACGTCGCCGTAGAGGATGTCGTCGCCGTCGCCGCCGAACAGGTTGTCGTTGCCCAACCCACCGTCCAGTGTTTCGCTCTGGCCGGGTTGGCTCGCCAGGAAGTCGTCGCTCGGGAAGAGCTTGCGGTCGATGGCCAAGCCGTCCCACACCGCGCCGTCGGCAAAATGGATATTCAGCCGGTCAAGCGGCGCGAGGTTGAAGTAATTGGCGATGCGCACGCTGTCGCTGCTGCCTTGCAAGGCCAGGAGCAGGTCGCTGCCTTGCATTTGCACCTGGACGTCGGTCATGCCGATGCCGCTGCCCAAACTCAGGCGATCTTGCTGACCATCGGGAAATGTGAACACGGTGTCTTGGCCGTCGCCACGACCAAAGACGTAGGTGTCGGCACCCGGGCCACCGTCCAGCATGTCGTTGCCGGCATCGCCATACAAGATATCGTCGCCGTCACCGCCAAACAGGTTGTCGTTGCCCAAGCCGCCATCGAGCGTTTCGTTCTGGCCGGGTTGACCCGACAGGTAGTCATCGCTCGGGAAGAGCTTGCGGTCGATGGCCAGGCCGTCCCACACCGCCCCGTCGGCGAACTCGATACGCAGCCGATCGTGCGGGGCGACGTTGAGGTAGTTGGCGATGCGCACCGAGTCGCTGCTGCCTTGCAGCGTCAGGATCAGGTCGCTGCCTTCGCTGCGCACGCTCACGTCGGTGAGGCCGATGCCGCTGCCCAGCCGCAGACGATCTTGTTGCCCATCGGGAAAGCTGAAGACGGTGTCTCGCCCATCGCCGCGCCCGAAGACGTAGGTGTCAGCACCAGTGCCGCCGTCGAGCAGGTCGTTGCCGGCGCGGCCTTCGAGCGTGTCGTTTCCCTCCAGGCCGATCAGTGTGTCGTTGCCTTCTTCACCGAAAAGAAAGTCGTCTTGGGAAGTTCCTACTACGAACAGGTCAGGCATGTCGTCCTCCGTTGATGTGTTGTCCGCCAGACGCCTTGCCGATCACGACAGGCGCCCTCCTTGGCGGGGCAGTGAGCCGAGTCACAAGCACCCTGTTGACTCCCAGAGCGCCGGGGCATTCTAGGCAGGCCACACGCGAAACATTTGCACACAGATAGCGGGTTAGATGAGTGGAGCCGCCCACCCACTTGCCGCCTCGCGAAGAGGACGAGCAAGCGCTAGAAGTCGAATAGCAGCGACGCCGAGGGGCCGCGCGCGCGCACGCTGACCTCTGACGAGAGGAAGTCGGTGCCCCAACCGCCTTCGCGCCACGAGTACCCCAATCGCAGGCCCACATGCTTCTCGGGCCGCAGCACCAAGCCCAGATCGGCGTTGCGGGTGGCGATGTCGAGCGACCTGCCGCTCCACGTCAAGCGCAGCTCCAGCGCCATCAGGTCATTGAAGCGCCACCTGGGTGTGAAGCCACCAAAAGCGACCGCCTTGCTGTAATGCGTCGAGGGCCGCAAGAGCGACACCGTCGGCTGCACCTTGGCGTCGAATCGCAGATGGGCGACGCCGAACACCGGCTCCATCTCCAGATGGCGCCCGAACAGGAAGGTGTGGCTGTAGCCCAGATAGGCATGCGCCACCGTCACCTCGTTGCGCAAGCTGTCGGGGCCAGGCAAGGGGGTGTCGCTCGGGTTCATGCGGATCTCTTGCCCCGCCAGCAGCTCCTGCGTGCTCTGGGCACGGTAACGTTCGTAGCCGACCTGGAGGCCTCGCAGGCTCTCGGCGTTGCGCGCCCAGGCCTCGGGGCGCACCGTCAAGCGCACCGATGCGACTGCCGAATCTTGGTCGTTGACGCGCACGGCGTCGGGGAACGCCCCGCAGCCAGCCAGCATCAGACCCGCGGTGGCGGCCAGCGCCGCACGCACCCACAACAGCATCGAGTTCATCAAGTGTTCCTCCTCAGACAGGCCACGGTGGCGAGAGCGATCTGTGCCGCGTGCCACCCAGGCCCGGAGGATAGCCTCAGTCTCTGTCGGGTGCGATCTCGGTGGCGTAGTCGACAAGTGCTCCCAGGATCTCCTGGCCTCGCTCATCAGCTTCTTGCTCCAGCACGTCGATGCGTTCGAAGAAACCTTCGAGCGTGAGCGCGCCGCCCGCGCCGTCATGCAGGCGGTGGGCGCAATGCTCGACCCATTGCGCCTGTTCAGCATCGCTCAGGGTTTGGGAGAAGTTGCGCGCTCGGTAGCGGAAGAAGAGCTCGTCCAGACGCTTGTCGGCAAACGCCGGGCGCTTGTCAGCCAGTTGTTCGGGCTTCAGGCCACGCAGACGCTGCAGGCTGCGCCGGTCTTCGTTGCCGATGAAGCCGCCGTAGAGGTCTTCATCGACATCGGGCACCGTATCGGCCGCCGGCCGCTCGAACACCGCCGGCCACATGCCGGCCAGCAGCTGGCCCTTTTGCCCCAGCTGCTCGGCGTGGCGCAACGCCTGCTCAATGTCCAGACCCCACTTGTTCGCCATCGTGTCGGCAAACGGCTTGTAGTTGCCGACAACGATGGGCGACTTGTTAATGTGGATGGTCTTGATCGGCAGGCGCGCCACGCCTTCGGGCAGCTCGTCGCTCTTGCTGAACATGCGCTGGCGGATGGTGTCGACATCGAGCGTGAAAAGCTCCGACGGGTCGGCCGCCAGGTCCCACACGATGACTTCGTTCTTGTTGGTCGGGTGCGGCGCGAGGGGCCACACCAAGGCCGTGCAACCGCGCTCCACGCCGTACATGCCTGACACATGCAGGAAAGGCCGGCCGACGCCCATCTCGCGCACGACCTCGTCTTTTTTTCGCAGTCGCAGGCAGAAATCCCACAACTTGGGTTGGCGCTGCTTGATCAAGCGGGCCATCGCGATGGTGGCACGCACGTCCGACAAGGCATCGTGCGCCGCTTCGTGCACCAGGCCGTTGGCTTTGGTGAGGTGCTCCAGCTTGAACGAGGGGCGGCCGTCGTCATGCAAGGGCCACTCGATACCGTCGGGTCGCAGCGCCCAGGTGACACGCACCACGTCGAGCAAGTCCCAACGCCCGCACTGGTTTTGCCACTCGCGTGCATAGGGGTCGATCAGGTTGCGCCAGAAGAGGTGGCGCGTCACCTCGTCGTCGAAACGGATCGAGTTGTAGCCCACGCCCACCGTGCCGGGCTGTGCCAGTTCTCTTTCGATGACGTCGGCAAACGCATGCTCGGGCAGGCCTTGCGCCAGGCAGGTCTGCGGCAGGATGCCGGTGAGCAGGCAGGCCTCGGGCTCGGGCAGGTAGTCGGGTGCGGGTTGGCAGTACACCATCACCGGCTGGCCCACTTCGTTGAGATCGGCGTCGGTGCGCACGCCGGCAAACTGCGACGGCCGGTCGCGGCGCGGCACACGGCCGAAGGTTTCGTAGTCGTGCCAGTAGAAGGTCAGGTCGCTCATGGCGGGCAATCTACCAGCCCAGGGCATCGGCTAAGCTTGCAGGCCCGACAGACCCTCCAGCGGAGACCTTTCCATGACTCGCGTTTTCAACTTCAGCGCCGGCCCCGCCGCCCTGCCCGAATCGGTTCTGCGCCAGGCAGCCGATGAAATGCTCGACTGGAAGGGCTCCGGCATGTCGGTCATGGAGATGAGCCACCGCGGCAAGGAGTACGTGGCCATCCAAGCGCAGGCCGAGGCCGACCTGCGTGAACTGCTGGCGATTCCCGCCAACTACAAGGTGCTGTTCCTGCAAGGTGGTGCGATCGGCCAGAACGCCATCGTCCCGATGAACATGCTGCGCGGCAAGACCAGCGCCGACTACATCAACACGGGCGAGTGGGCCAAGAAGTCGATCAAGGAAGCCAAGAACTACTGCAAGGTGAACGTGGCGGCCAGCGCTGAAGACACTGGCTTCACCAGCGTGCCCCCGCAGAGCACCTGGAAGCTCGACCCCAACGCGGCCTACGTGCACATCTGCTCCAACGAGACCATTGCCGGCGTTGAATATCACTGGGTGCCAGACACCGGCGAGGTGCCCTTGATCGCCGACATGTCGTCCAACATCCTGTCGCGCCCGGTCGACGTCACCCAGTACGGCCTGATCTACGCCGGCGCGCAAAAGAACATCGGCCCGGCCGGCCTGACCATCGTGATCGTGCGCGAAGACCTGCTCGGCCACGCGCTGCCGATCACACCCTCGGCCTTCGACTACAAGCAGCAGGCCGACAACGACTCCATGCTCAACACCCCGCCCACCTACGCGATCTACATCGCCGGGCTGGTGTTCCAGTGGCTGAAGGCACAAGGCGGCCTGAAGGAGATGGAGACGCACAACCGCAGCAAGGCCGCGCTGCTGTACGACTACCTCGACGGCAGCTCCTTCTACAGCAACCCGGTGGCCAAGGGCGACCGCTCGCTGATGAACGTGCCTTTCAAGCTGAAAAACGAGTCGCTCGACGAGGCCTTCCTGAAAGGCGCCCAGGCACGCAAGCTGATGCAGCTCAAGGGCCACCGCTCGGTGGGCGGCATGCGTGCTTCCATCTACAACGCGATGCCAGTCGAAGGCGTGAAGGCGCTGGTCGACTACATGAAAGAGTTCGCCTCCCAGCACGCCTAGAAACGCGCTACTGGTTTCCCGGGATGGCGCAGGTGGCGCAGCGTGGCACGCTGCGCCCACCACAGCGCAGGAGCCTGCCATGTTCAACATCCTGGTTCTCAACCAGATCTCTGCCAACGGCCTGAAGCGCCTGCCCGCCGAGCGCTACAAGGCCAGCAAGGACGTGGCCCACCCCGACGCCGTGCTGCTGCGATCGGCCGACATGCACACCCTCGACATCCCGGCCAGCGTGAAAGCCATCGCCCGCGCCGGCGCCGGCACCAACAACATCCCCGTCAAGGCCATGAGCGCGCGGGGTGTGCCGGTGTTCAACGCACCGGGCGCCAATGCCAACGCCGTGAAAGAGCTGGTGTTGGCCGGCATGCTGATCGCCGCGCGCAACGTGGCGCCGGCCCTGCGTTTCGTGTCGGCGCTCGATGCCAAGAACCCCGAGATGGAAAAGCTGGTCGAAGACGGCAAGAAAAACTTTGCCGGCTTCGAGCTCGCGGGCCGCACGCTGGGCATCGTGGGCCTGGGCAAGATCGGCTGCCTGGTGGCCGACGCCGCCATCAAGCTCGGCATGAACGTGCTGGGCTACGACCCCGAGATCACCGTCGACGCCGCCTGGAGCCTGCCCGCGCAGGTGAAGAAGGCCGCCAGCGTGGCCGAGGTGATGAAGAACGCCCACTTCATCACCCTGCACGTGCCGCTGGTCGACGCCACGCGCGACCTGGTGAACGCCGACAACCTCAACCTCATGCGCGCCGGCACCGTGCTGCTCAACTTCTCGCGCGAAGGGGTGGTGAATGAAAAGGCGGTGCTGGCCTCGCTCAACGCCGGGCACCTGGGCTGGTATGTGTGCGACTTCCCGAGCGCGGTGGTCAACGGCCACGAGAAAGTGGTGGCCCTGCCCCACCTGGGCGCTTCGACCGCCGAGGCCGAAGAGAACTGCGCCATCATGGTCGTCGACCAGCTGGTCGACTACCTGGAGCACGGCAACGTGAGCAACGCAGTCAACTTCCCGCAGGTCACGATGGCGCGAGAGTCGGCCTACCGGGTGGCGATCGCCAACGCCAACGTGCCCAACATGCTGGGCCAGATCTCTGGTGCCATGGCCAAAGCGGGCCTGAACATCCACAACATGGTCAACAAGTCGCGTGGCGACATGGCCTACACGCTGGTCGATGTGGACAGCCCGGTTGCTGACGCGGTGTTGCAAGGCCTGACCGCGATTGAAGGCGTGCTGTCGGTGCGCTACCTGCCGCAATAAGCCGCCCCGACATCTCTATCTATGTAGCGCAAGCACCCAGACCTAGTGCGCAAAAGGCCTCGCCGGAAACGGCGGGGCCTTTTTTGTTTGGAGCCGCTCGCGTGCGTTTGTGACGAATGTCTCGCCGGCACGCGCACCAGCTCGCGGTTCATCCAAGCAATTCACGAACAAGCCCGCTTAGAGCCTGCAAATCCGCCTTAAGTCGAAAGGGCCTTGCACCGATATTCCGAGGGAATGGGAAGAGAGGATTTCCGAGGGGGCTGCGTGTGCAGTTGTTCCGCGGATCCCGAACCCCCTGATCCAACACGTGAAAACCACCGTTCCTCGTCAGAGAGCTGCGAAGCAGGCCACACCGGCTTGCCTCTCTGCCGTTGACCGGAATCACTGAATCCCGCGAACAAGGAAAAAACCGTCATGGCAACCATCATTTCCGCTCTGAGCACCGCGCAAATCGCCGGTTTGTCCACCACCACGATCAATGGGCTCACAACGGAAGACTGGGCGGCGTTCAGCACCAACCAGATCGTTGCCTTGACCTCCGCTCAAGCTGGGGCGATCTCGACCCTGGGGATCTCGACGCTGAGCACCAATCAAATGGGTGCGTTCCAGACGCATGACCTGCGGGCCATCTCCACCAACGCGATCCGTGCGCTCAACTCCGACCAGCTCGGCGCGTTGAACAGCTCGCAGATCGAAGCCTTCACCACCGGCCAGGTGGTGGCGCTCACCACCGACCAGTTGCCCACCCTCTCGACCGGTGACCTCAACGCATTGAGCAGCTCGCACTTCGCCGTGCTGTCGACCGCGCAAGCGAGCGCGCTGACCACCCAGCAGTTGAGTGCCCTCGAAACCAATGACCTGCGTGCCCTCAGCAGCGCCGCACTGCGCACACTGAATTCGGACCAGATCACTGCCCTGACTTCCGACCAGATCGGCGCCCTGACGACGGCCCAAGTGGCCTCGCTGACCACCGCGCAAGTCGCCGGCATGACCAGCGAAGACCTGAACGCGCTGACCAGCAACCAAGTGGCCTCCCTGACCACGGCCCAGATCGCCGCCATCACCACGGCGCAGATGTCGACCCTGGAAACAGCCGACGTGGCTGCCTTGACGAGCGCACAGTTCGCGCGCCTCAGCGGCGACCAGATCGGCGCCTTGACGACCAACCAGATCGTCGCCATCGAAACCAATGACCTGCGTGCCATCAGCACCGCCGCCATCCGCGTGCTGAGCAGCGACCAGCTCGGCGCGCTGAGCTCGGCACAAGTCGGCTCGCTGACCACCGCGCAAGTGCAGGCCCTGACGACCGACCAGCTGCCCACACTCGCGACCGAAGACTTGAACGCCCTGGGCACGGCCCACTTCGCCTCGCTGTCCGGCGCCCAAGTCGGCGTGTTGACCACCGCACAAGTGAGCAGCCTGGAAACAGCCGACCTGGCCGCCCTGAGCACCGCCGCCGTGCGCGCGCTGAACTCTGACCAGCTCACCGCCCTCAGCTCGACCCAGATCGGCGCCTTGTCGACCGCTCAAGTTTCTTCACTGACCACCGCCCAGATTGCCGGCCTCACCAGCGAAGACCTGAACGCCTTCACCAGCGGCCAGGTTGCTGCGCTGACGACCGCCCAGATCGGCGCGCTGACGACCGCTCAAATCTCCACGATGGAGACCGCTGACGTGGTCGCCCTGACGACCGCCCAGTTCGGCCGCCTGAGCGCCAGCCAAGTGGCTGCCCTCACCACCGACCAGATGGCTGCGCTCGAAACCAACGACCTGCGTGCGATCTCCACTGCCGGCATCGGTGGCTTGACCTCGGACCAGATTGGCGCCTTGTCGTCGGCTCAAATCGGTGCGCTGACCACCGCGCAAGTCGTGGCCCTGACCACCGACCAACTGCCGACCATCGCCACGGGTGACTTGAACGCCCTCGGTACCGCGCACTTCGCAGTCTTGTCCGGCGCCCAAGTGGGTGTCCTGACCACCGCGCAAGTCAGCGTGCTTGAAACCGCTGACCTTCGTG
>NZ_JANOCG010000521.1:0-8939 GCF_031412075.1 Rhizobacter sp. | reverse complement strand
CGCCATCATCGTCATGAAGTTGAGCGTGAAGCCGAAAGCGTAAATGGCAATGAAGCTGGAGATCACCGCAATCGGCAGCGTGAGCCCGGTGATGATGGTGCTGCGCCAGGAGTGCAAGAACAGGAACACGATCGCCACCGTCAGCAGCGCGCCTTCGATCAGCGTGTGCTGCAGGCCATTGAGCGAGCCTTTGACAAAGTCGCTGTTGGCGTAGATGAGCTGCATCTCCATGCCCGAGGGCAGGTTCTTCTTCACCTCTTCCATCGCGGCCTTGACGGCTTCTCCGGTGGCCACGATGTTGGCGTCTTGCTGCTTGAACACGTTGAAGGTGATGGCGCGCTGGCCGTTGATGCGCGAGACCGACTCGGGCTCTCGCTCGCGCTCGACCAGCGTGCCCAGGTCGCCCAGCGTCACGGGTGCGCCGCCGCGGTGGCCCACCACCACGTCGACAAACTGCTTGGGGTCGCGCACACGGCCTTCCACCCGCAGAATCGCGTCTTGCGTCGCATTGGTCAGCAGGCCCACCGGCTGGTCGCTGTTGGCCTGCGCGAGCGCGGTGCTCACCTGCGCCGGGGTGATGCCGTAGGCACGCAGCCGGGCCGGGTCGAGGTCGATGCGCAGCTCGCGTGTCGACAAACCGGTGATGTCGATCTTGGCCACACCCTCCACCCGCTGAAACCGCTTGCTGACGGTCTGGTCGGCCACGAGCGAGAGCTCGCGCGTGCTGCGCGTCTTCGAGATCAACGCCATCACGACCACCGGCTGGCTGTTGTCGTTATCGAAGCGCGAGACGGTGGGCATCTTCGCGTCGCGCGGGAACGATGACTGCACCACGCCCAGGCGGTCACGCACGTCTTGCATCGCACGCGCCATGTCGGCGTTGAGCGTGAACTGCACGCTGGTCTGGCTGCGGCCTTCATAGCTGCGCGAGGTGATCTGCTTGACGCCAGCAATGCTGTTGAGCGACTCCTCGATCACCTTGGTGATCTCGCGCTCCACCGCCTCGGGCGAGGCGCCGGGGTAGGCCACGTCGACAAAGGCCACCGGTGGCGAGACGTCGGGCATCTGCTCCAAACCGAGCTTGCTGTAAGAGAACAGCCCCAGCACGCACAGCGCGACCATCACCATGGTGGCGAAGACGGGGTTGTTGATCGCCACACGGGTCATCCACATGCTGCGCCCCTTACTTCTGGACCGATGCGCCAGAGGCCGAGCCGGCCACCGACACCGATGCCGCCGATGCGCTCTTGGCCGCCACCACCGCCGCCTTGGCACCATCACGCAGGTTGTCGAAGCGCGCCGCCAGCACCGTGGAGTCGGGCGTCAAACCCTTCAGCACTTCAACGCGCGCCTGCGCATCGTCGCGCCGCCCGGTGGTAATGGCCCGGCGCAGCAAGGCGCCCCCTTCGATCACCCACACCTGCTCTTGCCCTGAGGTGCTGCCGATGGCCGAGGCCGGCAATGTGAGGCGCTTGGCCTCGTCGGCCAGCACCACCTTGCCCATGGCGTACTGGCCGGCGCGGAACTGCTCCTTGCGGTTGTCGAGCGACACCACCACGCCGATCGAGCGGGTGCCCGCCTCGGCCGCCGGGGCGATGCGTTCGATGCGGCCGGTGACCGGCTGCACCGAGCCTTCGACCGTGACCTGCACCGCCTGGCCGGCCTTGAGTTGCGACACCTCGTGGGTACCCACCGTGCCGGCGAGTTCGAGCGACGACAGATCCACCACCGTCAGCAGCTGCTGCTCGGCACTGACCTTCTCGCCGGGCACCACGTGGCGCTTGCCGACGATGCCGGCGATAGGCGACACCAGCGCCGCTTCTTTCACACCGAGCCGCACCGTGGCCAGCTGCGCCTGCACCGATTTGAGCTGCGCGCGCGCAGCGTCCAGCCGGGCCTGCGACGACTGCAAGGCGGTCGATGAAATGAAGTTCTGGCTGGCCAGGCCGACGTTGGCGGCGTGCTGCCGCTCGGCTTCGGCCAGCGACGCCTGCGCCGACTCGACGCTCGCGCTGCGCTCGGTCACACGGCTTTGCAGGTCGGCCAGGTCGATGTCACCCAGCGGCTGACCGGCTTTCACACGGCTGCCCTCACCCACCCGCAGGCCGAGCAAGGTGCCGGCCGCCTTGGCCCGCACCACCGCCGTGCGCGGCGCCACCAGCGGTCCCGAGAATTCGATCACCAGCGGCATGCTCGCCATCGACGGCCGCACCACTTCGCTGGCCACGAATTCGAGCGGCACCTCGGGCTTCTTGCCGTCTTTGGAAGGGGCGTCTTTGGCCCCGTTGCCCAAACGCGGTACCACCGCCAGGCCGATGCCGGCCACCACGGCCACGACCACGAAACCGCCGACCCAAAGCCGCCGTTTTGAAATGCCCATCGTGCTCTCTCCTGCGCGCGATCACCCTCGTGGGGCAACGCCTTGTTGTGTGTCTGAAGCTGTCACGGGCGGCAGTCTAGGGGCCAGGTTCCCCTGGCCGACCGGTGTTGCGACAAACTGCAGATTGAAGGGCCCCAAGCGTGCCGGTGGGCGACGGGCGGGCCGAGCCAGGAGTTTAGGTGGGCGTTGCGCCCGGTGGCATCCCTAGCGCGGGATCAAACGAGCCTGAACTTGGCCACTTCCGAGGCCAGTTCGACTGCCTGGTCTTTGAGCGACGAGGCGGCGGCGGCCGTCTGCTCCACCAGGGCGGCGTTTTGCTGGGTCATGCGGTCGAGGTCTTGCACGGCCGAACCGACCTGGCTCACACCGGCGCTTTCTTGTTTGGCGGCGATCGAGATCTCGCTCAGCAGGTCGCTCATGCGCTTGGCATTGCCCACCAGTTCCTTCATGGTGTTGCCTGCGCCTGCGACCACGCGCGAGCCCGAATCGACACGCTCCACGCTGCTGGTGATCAATCCCTTGATCTCTTTGGCGGCCTGGGCGCTGCGCTGCGCGAGGCTGCGCACTTCGCTGGCCACCACCGCGAACCCACGGCCTTGCTCGCCAGCGCGGGCTGCTTCCACAGCCGCATTGAGCGCGAGGATGTTGGTCTGGAAGGCGATGCCATCGATCACGCCGATGATGTCGCTGATCTTGCTCGACGAGGCGTGGATCTCCTGCATGGTGTTCACCACCTGGCCGATCACGTCGCCCCCGTGGCTTGCCACGCCGGAGTTGGCCACGGCCACCGTGGCCGCCTGTTGCGCGTTGTCGGCCGTGGTCTTGATGGTCGAAGAAATCTGCTCTATCGACGCAGCGCTTTGCTCGAGGCTGGAGGCGGTCTGTTCGGTACGGGCCGAGAGGTCCATCGCCGCCGCGGCGATCTCGGTGCTGGCGTGCACCATTTGGTCCGACGAACCTCTCACTTTCGAGACGATGCCGCGGAGCGAGGCCTGCATGTTGGCAAGCGTGACCATCAACTGGGCCTGCTCGTCGCTGCCGCTTGGCTTGGGCACGGTGGTGAGATCGCCCGCCGTCATGGCTTCGAGGTGCTTTTGCATTTCTCGCAACCCACCCTGGGTGACGAGGAAGAAGCAGTAAAAGAGGTACGTGCCGGCCGCCAGGGCCAAGACCACCACCGCGGTGGTCAGGTCGCGCACCCAGGTCATGCCGGCAATGCGCTTTTCGATCAGGCGGTCCAGGTCGTCGAGCAAGCGGGTCGAGAACTCGAACTGAGCTGCGATCGCCTGTCGCGCAGCCTCGGCGTAGGCCTGCTTGTCGCCCTTGGCGCCATCGCCCAGGAAGTTGGCGCGTGACAGCTCGGTCACTGCGCGCAAGGTCTTGGTCGCCGGGTCGGCTTTCAGTGAAGCGGTGAGTTCGGGGGTGGCGGTGGTGCTCTTGACCAGGCCGATGCGCACCTGGTCTTCGTGGTATTCGACCAGCGGCACGCGGTCTGCCAGCACCCGCGCCGTAGCCGGTGCGGCCTCTGCGCCCAAGACCTGCGCGCCGGCCAGTTGCATGCGGGCGATCAGTTCAATGAGCTGGGGCACCCGTGTGGTCGACAAATCCATCAGGTAGTAGGTGTCGAGGTCGGGGTCGAGGATCAGGTTGGAGCCATCGGTGGCCTGGCCCAGCACGTCGAGCAAGGCCGCGACGAACTGGGTGTGCTTCTCGTGGGCTGCAGCGTCGGCCTTGCCGGCCTGGCCGACCACGGCTTTGGCCGCCTCACTCAGCTTGGTGAACTGCGGCTGGGTGCCCAGACTTTCGCCCAGACGCCCCTCGGTCGCCGCCAGCACCTTCAACTGCGCGTCGATCTTGCCCTGCAGCTCGGCGGCCGCCGGAGTGCCGGCAGCGGCGCGGTGCTGCACGGCGAGCTTGAGCGCAGGCATCAGCTCGCGGATGTACTCGATGCCCAGGCGCTCCTTGGCCGAAAACTCGATCGAGGCCGCCTTGTCGTTGTAAAAGCTCCAGCCCAGCGCCAGCACCGGCACCAGGAACATCAGCGACACCATCGCCGCCTTGGCCTTGAACCGCACGCGGCTGAACAGGCGCACACCCGGGGTCCATGCGCCGTGGTAAGAGAAGAAGCCCTTCGACGACACATCGCCAGAGGCCGAATGTTGACCGCCCAGGGGTGTTTTCATTCTCAGGCTCCCAAGTTGCGCTAAACCATCGAAACGGCTTGGCATGCCTGTATTCGGCTGCGCCATGCACAACTTGAGGGCGCGCGGGTATCCACCGTGCCGCATCTGCTGCGGCACCCTGGGTTTGAAAGACCTCAGCCGATGTGGCCGGAGATATGACCAGGGATAGGGCCGGGGTCGACGCGCACGTCGCCGCACTGCGCGCGGTGGCGCAGCGAGTGGTCCATCAGCACCAGCGCAAGCAGCGCTTCGGCGATGGGCGTGGCGCGAATGCCCACGCAGGGGTCGTGGCGGCCGAAGGTCTCGACCGTGGCCGGCTGGCCTTGCAGGTCGATCGACTGGCGCGGGCTGCGGATCGAGCTGGTGGGCTTGATGGCGATCGACACCGTGATGTCTTGCCCGGTCGAGATGCCGCCGAGCACGCCACCCGCGTTGTTGTTGCGAAAGCCCTGGGGCGAGAGCTCGTCGCCGTGGGTCGTGCCACGGTGGGTGACGCTGGCAAAGCCCGCGCCGATCTCCACGCCCTTGACGGCGTTGATGCCCATCATGGCCTTGGCGATGTCGGCGTCGAGCCGGTCGTAGAGCGGCTCGCCCAGGCCGACCGGCACCTTTTGCGCCGCCACGAAGAGCCGTGCACCGCAGCTGTCGCCGGCGCGGCGCAGCTCGTCCATGTAGGCCTCGAGCCGCTCGATGTCGCTCAGGTTGGCGGCGAAAAACGGGTTGTTGGGAATGTGGTCGAGCGACTCGAACGGGATGGTGATGTCGCCGATCTGCGTCATGTAGCCCGTGAAGGTGGTGCCGTAGTGCTGCCGCAGCCACTTGCGCGCCACCGCGCCGGCCGCCACCGTCGGCGCGGTCAGGCGAGCCGAAGAGCGGCCACCGCCGCGCGGGTCGCGAATGCCGTACTTGTGCCAGTAGCTGTAGTCGGCGTGGCCGGGGCGGAAGGTCTGAAGGATGTTGCCGTAGTCCTTGCTTCGCTGGTCGGTGTTCTTGATCAGCAGGCAGATCGGCGTGCCGGTGGTCTTGCCCTCGAACACGCCAGAGATGATCTCGACCGAATCGGGCTCGTTGCGCTGCGTCACGTGGCGCGAAGTGCCGGGGCGGCGGCGGTCGAGCTCGGGCTGGATGTCGGCCTCGGACAGCACCATGCCGGGCGGGCAGCCGTCGATCACGCAGCCGATGGCGGGGCCATGAGATTCACCGAAGTTGGTGACGCAAAACAGGGTGCCGAGGGTGCTGCCGGACATGGGGGCCTTGAAGAGGGCTTGCGTGGAGCCGCGATTTTACGGGCCTGGCCGTCTCACCTCTTGGGGCAAGGAAGGCGATCTCAAGCCCGGCGATTGTTGCGAGATCGGCAAGTGGCTCTTGCGGCCGCGCACCTTTGTCGCACTGCAGCATCTCCTTAGTATCCGGCGCACGGCCCATGTGGGTTCGGTTACTGACTGGAGAAGTTTCAAATGACATTCAAGAAGAATTTAGCTCTCACCGCCATCGCCCTCGCCGCTGGCAGCAGCGCCATGGCGCAGACCACCACCTCGAGCGTCACGCTGTACGGCGTGGCCGACTCGTATGTGCAGTTTGCCGACAGCGCCAACCGCCTGACCCGCGTCACCTCCGGCGGCCTCGCCGGCTCACGCATCGGGTTTCGCGGCAATGAAGACCTCGGCGGCGGCCTGCGCGGCCTGTTCACCCTCGAAAGCGGCATCAACCTCGACGACGGCACCAACGGCCAAGGCGCCTTCTGGGGCCGCCAGGCCTTCGTCGGCATCAGCTCGGCCGGCATCGGCCAGGTCACCCTCGGCCGCCAGTACGGCGGCATCTACGCGCTGACCGGCGACTTCAGCGAGTTCTCGAATGGCAACTACGGCCCGAGCACGGCCGTGATCGGCGGCTTCGGTGGCTACGAGCCGGTGCGCGGCAGCGCCAACTCGGCCACGCTCAACGGCGGCCCGGCCCGTGTGAACAACTCGGTGAAACTGGAAAGCGCCTCGTTCGGCGGCCTGAAGGTCGGTGCCTTGTGGGGCATGGGCGAAGTCAGCGGCGGCACCACGCGCAACCGCGTGGCCGACGTCTGGGCGCGCTACACGGCCGGCCCGTTCGACGCCATGTTGTCATTGGTCGACGACAAGGCCGAAGCCGCCAGCCTGCAAGTGCGCAGCATCTCGGGCGCCGCTGCCTACAGCTTCGGCCCGGCGCGTGTGACGGCCGGCGTGGTCTCGGTGGACGACAAGCGCAGCACCGATGCCGACGGCCAGGGCTACTGGATCGGCGCCGACTACCGCTCGGGCGCGCATTTGATCAAGGCGCAGTACGTGCAGAACAAGGCCGAGAACGTGGCCGAGGGCAAGACCCAGGCGTTGGGCGCGGGCTACCAGTACGACCTGTCGAAGCGCACCGCGATCTACTCGTCGCTGACCCGCTTCAAGAACGAAGGCACCGGTTATGCCAACCGCTGGGCAACCAGCCTGCCGGCCAACCTGACTAACGCCAGCGACCGCAACATCACCGAGCTCGCGCTCGGCGTGCGCCACAGCTTCTGATCACTCTCCCTGGTTGAACAAGAGGTCGAGAGACCTCCTTACAGCCCGCGCTGGCAACAGTGCGGGCTTTTTTTATGCCCCGTCAGCTCTGCACTTGCTCGTCGCGCGGTTGCTCTTCAACCGGCCAGTCGCGGATGTAGGCCTTGAGCATGCGGTTCTCGAAGTCCTGGCTGTCGACCACCGCCTTGGCCACGTCGTAGAAGGAGATCACGCCCATCAAGGTGCGCTGGGTCATCACGGGCATGTAGCGCGCGTGGCGCTCGAGCATCATGCGGCGCACTTCGTCGATCTCGGTTTCGGGGGTGCAGGTGAGCGGGTGGTCGTCCATCACGCCGCGCACGGTGGTGTTGCCCACGCTGCCACCGTTTTTCACCACGGCGAGGATGACCTCGCGGAAAGTGAGCATGCCCACCAGGTCGCCATGGTCCATGACCACCAGGGAGCCGATGTCGCGCTCGGACATGGTTTGCAGCGCTTCGCCCAGCGCCAGTTCGGGTGACACGGTGAACAGCGTGCCGCCTTTGACACGCAGGATGTCTGCGACTTTCATGGGTGATCTCCCGTGGCAGGTGTCGGGCCAATATAGCCCACAATCTTCGTGAGCAACAGAAGCGATTTCACGCGGAGAGCTCCCCATGCCTGGCCATTCCGACCCCGGATTCGACACCTTGTCGCTGCACGCTGGTGCGGTGCCCGACCCGGCCACCGGTGCACGTGCAGTGCCCATCTACCTCAGCACGAGCTTCGTCTTCGAGAGCAGCGACCACGCCGCTTCGTTGTTCAACATGGAGCGCTCGGGCCACGTCTACAGCCGCATCTCGAACCCCACCACCGCGGTGCTCGAAGAACGCGTGGCCGCACTCGAAGGCGGCGTGGGCGCCATCGCCACCGCGAGCGGGCAAGCCGCGCTGCACCTGGCGATTGCCACGCTGGCGGGTGCGGGCTCGCACATCGTGTCGAGCAGCGCGCTGTATGGCGGCTCGCACAACCTGCTGCACTACACGCTGGCGCGCTTCGGCATCAGCACCACGTTTGTGAAACCGGGCGACATCGACGGCTGGCGCGCGGCCATCCGGCCAGAAACCAAGCTGCTGTTCGGTGAAACGCTCGGCAACCCGGGGCTGGATGTGCTCGACATCCCCACCATCAGCGCCATTGCACACGAGCATGGCCTGCCGCTGCTGGTCGACTCCACCCTGACCTCGCCCTACCTCATCAAGCCCTTCGATCACGGTGCCGACCTGGTCTACCACTCGGCCACCAAGTTCCTGAGCGGCCACGGCACGGTGGTGGGCGGCGTGCTGGTCGACAGCGGGCAGTTCGACTGGAGCGCCGCGGGGGACAAACACGCGCACTTCCCCGAGCTGAACCAGCCGTATGCCGGTTTCCACAACATGGTCTTCAGCGAAGAGAGCACCGTCGGCGCGTTTCTGCTGCGCGCACGCCGCGAGGGCTTGCGTGATTTCGGCGCCTGCATGAGCCCGCACACGGCGTGGTTGATCCTGCAAGGCATCGAGACGCTGTCGCTGCGCATGGAGCGGCATGTGGGCAATGCGCGCAAGGTGGTCGACCACCTGGCCTCGCACCCGATGGTCGATAGCGTGGGATACCCCGAGCTGCCGCACCACCCCAGCCATGCGTTGGCCAAAGTTCTGCTGCCCAAAGGATGCGGCTCGGTGTTCAGCTTCAACCTCAAGGGCAACCGCACGCAGGGCCAGGCTTTCATCGAAGCGCTGAAGGTGTTTTCGCACCTCGCCAACGTGGGCGATTGCCGCTCGCTGGTGATCCACCCCGCGTCGACCACGCACTTCCGCATGGACGACGCGGCGCTCGCGC
>NZ_JANOCG010000520.1:0-13300 GCF_031412075.1 Rhizobacter sp. | reverse complement strand
GCGGCGGTGCAGGGGCTGGTGCTGGTGCAGGGGCCGGTGCTGGTGCAGGTGCAGGTGCTGGTGCCGGTTCGGGTGCAGGTGCTGGTGCGGGTGCTGGTGCAGGTGCGGGTGCGGGTGCGGGTGCTGGTGCAGGTGCCGGTGCAGGCGCAGGCGCAGGCGCTGGTGCTGGTGCTGGTGCTGGTGCTGGTGCTGGTGCAGGTGCCGGCGCAGGTGCCGTCGTGCCGTTAATGACGAAGCAAGCCTTCGTCATGTAAGGAGCGGGGTCCCTGCCGAAAAACGCGTTCGTGCACTGGCCAGTGCCAGAAACCACGCGTTCAACATACCGCGTGGCCGTGCCGTAACGCACGGTCGTTGAAGGGGCCACGGTAAACGACTGGCGCTCGGCGGCTATGGTCTTCCAGCCGGCCGGTGCAGGCGCCGGCGTGGGGGCGCGCAGTGCGTTCTCTGTGGCATCGGCATCGGTCACATCCGTGGTGGTGGTGTCACTGCCGCCGCAAGCGGCCAAAGCCACGCACAAGGCGGAAAGAGGGATTAACTTGAATCTGGTTTCGATCGACAAAGACATTTCAGGATTCCGATAAATTGACGCCCCTCGCGGGGGCAACAGGGCGTCGCACACGATGCGTTGCAACAGCAGATTGAGGAGCCCGACTTGAGCGGCTGCCACCATTTCGGTGCAACACCATCACGCAGACACCTCGGCCTAGCCAGCCTGAGTCACAACGTTCATCGCCAGGAGCTGCAGGTTTGGTGTGAGCAGAATAGGGTCGGCCGCCGTAGGCCCTGTAAGTCGACCTGTCAACACGTATCCGTTGGGGTTTCTGCTAAAGATCGCCGAAACCGCGCCAACCCCCCATAACTAGGGGGGTCAGCCCCTGGAGCGGGGCATGAACAGGCGATTTCTCGGCGTAGGAAAACTTACCTGCAGGAACCGCAGTTACAGATAGATGCAGCTACACGCCGGCTCTGGCCGCAGAAATGGGGGGCATTTATGGGGCATTTGTCACGCATCACGGCCTTTGTCACCGCCCCAACGCCACGCCAAGAGCAAAATACCGGCTCACCGCCCGCTCCCGAGGAACCTCTGCATGCCTGCGATCCGAACCGCTTTGGCGCTGCTGGCCTTGATGTGCTCGGCATCGGTGATCGCCACATGGGGCCAACCGGAGCCCGCCAGCGAGCGGCGAGCACCGGCCATTCAGCTGGAAACGGCGGTGCCGCGACAGTTTGGTGGCTGGCACGTTGACCCCTCGCAGGTGACCCAGGTGGTCAACCCGCAAACACAACAACTTCTGGACAAGCTTTATGGCCAGGTGCTCGCCCGCACCTATGTGAACGACCGCGGCTACCGCGTCATGCTCTCGGTGGCCTACGGCAGCGACCAGCGCGGCGCGCTGCAGGCACACAAGCCCGAGGTCTGCTACGTGGCACAAGGCTTCAGCCTGCTGGGCAACGAGACATCCGACATCGGAACCTCGTTCGGGCCGATCATGGGCCGGCGCCTGAGCACGCAGCTCGGGAGCCGCCATGAACCCATCACCTACTGGTTCACGCTCGGTGACCAGGCCGTGCGCAGTCGCTTCGAACGTCGTGTGGCCGAGCTACGTTCCGGCCTGACCGGCCAGATCCCCGACGGCCTGCTCTTTCGGGTGTCGTCTATCGATATCGACCCGAAACGCGCCTACGCCGAACACGACCGCTTCGTGAATGAGTTGCTGTCATCACTTGCGCCAGGCGATCGGGTTCGCCTGAGCGGATTGACGGGCACACGCTGAAGACCGCGCCTGGCAAGGCCCTTGTTCGACCCCTCAATCGGGGTGCGGGCCGGAGCAGGCCCCACCGCTACACTCGTCAGCTCAAGGGTCTTGGCGCGCGGCCGCGAGCACTGGCGCGCACTTCTCGACGTGACACCGACCCTTCAGAAACCGAGCCTGGAGACAGCCTGAATGAACGTGGATCGACAACTCGGCAAGCACCCGGCAAGACCCAGCTTGGCGGCATGTGTCATCGCCATGTCTGCCCTGTCGCTGGCAGCTTGCAGCAAGCCGGCCGAGAAGCCCGCTTCGCAGGTGGTCGCCAAGGTCAACAAGCAAGAGCTCACCGTTCACCAGATCAACTACCTGCTCGAGCAGCAGCGTGGGTTGAGATCCGAACAAGCCGAGGCCGCACGCAAGCAGGCGCTGGAGCGCCTGATCGACCAGGAGCTGGCCCTGCAAAAGGCGGCCGAGATCGAACTCGACCGCGATCCTCGTGTGATGCAACAAGCCGAAGCCGCAAGGCGCGAGGTCATCGCTCGGGCCTACTTCGAGCGAGTGGGCGATGGAGCGGGCAAGCCGACCGACGCACAGGTTCAAAAGTACTACGCCGACAACCCGGCCTTGTTTGCCGAGCGCCGCGTCTACCAGTTCCAGGAATGGTTTGTCGAGGTCGCGGCAGAGCAAGCCGATGCCGTGCGCGCCAAGGCGCAGTCAAGCAAGGCGATGAGCGAGTTCACTGATTTCCTGCGGGCACGCAACCTCAGGTTCGAGTTCAATCAAGCGATCCGCGCGCCGGAACAGCTGCCACTGAACAGCCTTGCCGCCTTTGCCAAGATGAACGAAGGTGAAACCATGATCAACAGCAAGCCAATGGGCTTGCAAGTGATTGCTCTGGTCAGCGCCCGCCGCGAGCCGGTTGAACTTGCCAAAGTGAAGCCGGTCATAGAACAGTTCCTGATGAACGAACAAAAGGCGCGCATCATCAATGATGATCTCAAGGCCTTGCGCGCGGCCGCAGCCATCAGGTACGGAAGCGGGTTCGGCGATGCTGTAGATGGCGCCGCCTCGCAGCCTGCCGCAGCCAAACAACCGTGAACCCCGGAACGAGCCCGACATGAACCACCTCCGCCGCTTGTTGAAGTCCATCGGCAGCGCCGCCGCACTGGCCTCTTTGCTCATCGCTGGCTGGCCGTTGACTTCGCAAGCGCAAGTGGCCTCGGGCACCGCGAGTGCGCAGTACCGGCTGGCCACAGGCGACGTGATGCGAATCACCGTCTTCCAGAACGCCGACCTCACCTTGGAAGCCCGCATCAGCGAAACCGGTGTGATCTCGTACCCGCTGCTGGGTACGGTAGCGCTTGGCGGGCTGACCCTGCCCCAGGCCGAAAAGCGCATCGCCGATGGACTGCGCGACGGCAACTTCGTCAAACAGCCGCAGGTGTCCATCCTGGTCACGCAGGTGCGTGGGCACCAGGTGTCCGTGCTGGGGCACGTGGGCCGGCCGGGGCGATTCCCGCTGGAGCAGGCTGACACTAAGCTCACCGACATCATCGCCACCGCAGGCGGCATTGGCGCCACCGGATCCGACACCATCGTGTTGGTTGGTCGACGCAATGGCCAGCCTTACCGTGCCGAGTTCGATCTGCCGGCCATCTTTGCCGCTGGCCGCCGCGGAGAAGACGTGATCCTGCAGAACGGCGACGTGATCTGGATCGAACGTGCTCCGGTCGTCTACCTCTACGGCGAAGTGCAGCGCCCGGGCTCCATGCGGCTCGAGCGCGGCATGAGTGTGATGCAGGCGCTGGCCAGCGTCGGCGGCATCACGCAACGCGGCACCATGCGAGGCCTGAGGGTGCACCGGCGCGACGCCGACGGCAAGGTCCAGGTCATGGAGGCCCAACTCAACGACCCGCTGCGCCCTGATGACGTCGTGTACATCCGCGAATCGGTTTTCTGATCCACCATGGGCAACGGTCTCAATCTTCGACAAGTTCTTCTGATCCTGCGGCTGCGTTGGCCGCTGGTGCTGGCGCTCTTCGCTCTGGTCATGCTGATTGCCTACGGCGTGTCGCTGCAGATGCCCAAGAAGTACACCGCCGAGACATCACTCTTGCTGGATGTTCGCGCCGACCCGCTGGTGGCCACGCTGATGCCATCCATCGCTTCGCGCGAGTTCCTGGGTACTCAGGTCGAGATCATCCAAAGCGAACGCCTAGCCGGGCGCGTCGTGACGATGCTCGGCGTGACAGACGGCCCGGCGGCCGTTGAGCAGTGGCGCCAGGCCACGCAAGGGCGGGTGCCCATCGAAACCTACTACGGCTCGATGTTGCGCAACAGCCTGACAGTCGTGCCCGCGCGCAATACCAACCTCATCGACATCTCGTTCACCGGCTCAGACCCGCGCTTCGTTGCCGCGGCGGCCAATGCGTTTGCGCGGGCCTACATCGAGTTCAGCGTCGAGTTGCGCATCGAGCCCTCACGCCAGTACGGCACCTTCTTCGACGAACGGCTCAAGAGCCTGCGCGCACAGTTCGAAGAGGCCCAACGCAAGCTGTCGACCTATCAGCGAGACCGCGGCATCATCCCGACCGAGCGCATCGACCTCGAAGGTGCACGGCTGACGTCCATCATGACGCAACTCGCCACGGCCCAGGCCGAGCTGGCCGACACCAGCACGCGCCAGCGCAACACCGGCACCGAAACATCGCCCGATGTGCAGATGAGCTCGGTCGTTCAAGGCCTGAAGTCGGAACTCGCTCGGGCTGAAACAAGGCTGAGCGAGATCAGCGCCGTCGTCGGCTCCAACCACCCGCAACGCCTGCAGCTCGAAGCACAAATTGCCGAGATCAAGCAGCAGATCACGTCTGAAATGCGCCGTGTCTCAGGCGTCACGGCCACCGTCAACCGTGCCACCGGACAAAAGATCGCCGAACTGTCTGCCATGGCCGAGGCGCAAAAGCGCACCGTGTTGTCGCTGCGAGCACAGTTCGATGAAATGGCGGTTCTGCAGCGCGACGTCGAAACCGCCCAACGCGCCTATGACGCAGTGGCCACGCGGCGCAGCCAGGTCTCACTCGAAAGCCAGGCCGACCAGGCGAGCGCACGTGTGCTCACACCGGCCAGCGAGCCGCTTGTGCATTCGAGCCCCAACATCAAGAAGAACATGATGGCGGCGGCCGGTCTCGGCTTGCTGCTCGCGATCGGTGCGGCCCTCGGGTGGGAGCTGCTTGACAGACGCGTGCGCAGCACGGCCGACCTGAGCATCATCGAAGGTGTGCCCGTCCTGGGTGTGGTGTCGACGTGGGCAGACCGCAGCAGAGGAGGCCCGCACCGCCCTCGCGGGCCGCTCAACCTGCCTCCGGTCAGCAAAAACTTGACCCCGCAGCTGACCTTGGACGAGGGCAGCTGATGGCGACCATGTCGTCGGGAAAGGCGCGCGACGCAGACAGGTCCATCGGGGCGATCCTGGTCAATTCCGGCCGACTCGCCATTGAGGACGTCGAGCGCATCATCAATTTCCAGAAAGAAAACGAACTGCGCTTTGGTGACGCGGGCATGCAACTGGGCCTGCTCACCGAAGCCGACATCTTCTATGCGCTGTCGCTGCAGTTCGACTACCCCTACCTGAGCGGCCCCGGGCACCCGGTCAGCGACGAGGTGGTGGTGGCCTACCGGCCCTTCAGCGCCGAAGGCGAGCGCCTGCGTTCGCTGCGCAGCCAGCTGCAACTGAGGTGGTTCAAGGAAGGTGCGTCACGTGTCGCATTGGCCATCGTGGGCACGCGTCCCGGCGAAGGTCGCAGCTTGCTCGCCGCGAACCTGGCGGTCACCTTCGCGCAAGCCAAGGAGCGCACGCTGCTGATTGACGGAGACATGCGCAATCCGCGTCAAAACCTGCTCTTCAAGGTCGAGAACCAGACGGGGTTGTCGAACCTGCTGACTGGCCGCATGCACGAGCAGGTCATCAAGTTGGTGCCCGGCATTCCCGGGCTGGCGATTCTGCCCTCCGGGCCGATTCCGCCCAACCCCGAGGAGCTCCTCGGCCGCTCGTCGTTCGACCGCATCCTCGAACAAAGCATGTCAGCCTTTGACGTGGTGATCATCGACACCCCGGCCATGACCATGGGTGCCGACGTCACGCTGCTCGCCCGCTTCGCCGGAGCCGCCTTGATCGTCGCCCGCAACAACATGACCCGCACGGCAGAGTTCCAGGAGCTGGTCGACCAGATGCAGGAAGCCGGCGTCAAAGTGGTCGGCTCGGTACTGGTGGATGTGCCGTTCCAGAAGCCCCAGAAGCTCAAGTCGCTACGGCGAGGCACGTGAGCACGCCTGAGACGCGCATGGCGGTGACTCCGGCACGGCTCTCCGGGCCCTGGTTGCTTCTGCTGGTGGGTTTTACGGTCATGTATGTGCCACTTTATTGGGTTGCAAGCCAAGACCTGTGGCAAACCGATGAGCTGGGGCACGGCCCCATCATCCTCGGGCTGACCGGCTGGTTGTTCTGGCAAGCACGAGCGCAGATCGTGACCGCAGCGACCCTCCCCGTCCCCGCCCTCGGTTGGCTGCTGTTCGCATCGGGCCTTCTGCTGTACGGGCTGGGGCGTGTGTTCATTGTGGCGAGCGTCGCCTTCGCATCGCAAATTTTTGTGGTCGGCGGTGGGCTGCTCCTTCTCGGGGGTGCGGGCGCGCTGCGAGCGGCCTGGTTCCCGGTGCTCTACATCCTGTTCATGATCCCGATGCCAGCCAGCGTGGTCGACGCCGTGACCGGCCCCTTGAAAAGCTGGATCTCGGTCATCGTCGTTGATCTGCTGTATGCCTTGGGCTACCCCGTCGCACGCGCGGGCGTGATGATCTCGATCGGCCCTTATCAGCTGCTGGTGGCAGACGCCTGCTCGGGACTCAACTCGATGTTCAGCCTAGCCGCCATCGGTGCGTTGTTCATCTACTTCAAAGGTCGCGACCGGCTCGCGCACAACGTGATCATGATCGCGTCGATACTGCCGATCGCATTTGCGGCCAACATCATCCGCGTCGTGACCCTGGTGCTGGTCACTTACCACGCAGGAGACGAAGCCGGCCAAGGATTTCTGCACGGTGCTGCGGGTCTCGTTTTGATGGCTGCTGCTCTGGCGATTCTGTTCGCCCTGGATGGGTTGTTGAGCACGACCTTGCGCAGGCGGACGCCCACGCACACTGATGCTCGCGCGACAAACATCTGAATCAGACAACTGATCCCTCATGACAACGCCGAACGCCAGTCGCGAATCACAGCCAAACCCGAACTGCAGCGACACCATGCGCCTGGGCCTCGCCGGATGAAAATTCCCGCGACTTTGAGACGCCGCAGTTTGCATGCCGGTGCGTGGGTCGGAGGTGGGCACATGATTGCCCAGCTCCTCAGGTTCGGCGGCAATCTCCTGTTGGCCCGCTTGCTGATGCCGGAGGCGTTCGGGCTGATGGCCGTCGTCGCCACGATGATGGTGGCGCTGAACCTGCTGTCAGACATCGGCAGCGGCGTGGTCATCGTGCAGAGCCCGCGAGGTGCTGACGAAGAGTTTCTCCACACGGCCTGGACCTTGCAGGTCATGAGGGGCACGGCCCTGTGGCTCATTGCCGGATTGGCATCTCTGGGGATCATGTTCGGGCAAGCCCAGACCTGGTTCATGGCGGGGACGGTGTATGCGGACCCCCGGCTGCCCGGCCTGCTGACGGCAGCGACCTTCGCCATGGTCATCGACGGGTTTGGCTCCATCAACGCCAAGCTGGCCGAGCGAAACCTCGAGATGCACCGCATCGCGATCATGGACGTTGTGACACGTGTGGTGGCACTCACGGTGATGGTGGTCTGTGCGTATCTGACCGAATCGATCTGGTCATTGGTGGCAGGTGCCTTGGTCGGCTCTGCGCTGAGGTGCTTTCTGGGTCACAGGTTTCTCAGTGGGCCACGTCCGCGCTTTCGCCTGGAACCCACGGCCTTGCGCGAGTTGGTCAACAAGGGCAAATGGGTCATCGTCTCCTCCACGCTTGGCTTCGTGGCCATGAATGGCGACCGCATGCTGCTCGGTGGTTTGATCGACACCACCACGCTGGGCCTGTACTCGATCGCGCTGGGGCTGACCAGCATCGCATCAGGCACGGTTCTCGCCGTGCTCGGGAGGGTGTTGTTTCCGGTTTTCAGCGAAGTCGTCAACAAGCGTCGACACGAGCTGCCAATCGTCTATAGAAAGTTCCAGCAGCTGACGGATCTGGTGGTGGGTGGGCTCGCCGGATTCATCTTCTTCGGCAGCGAACCCATCGTCCAGATCCTGTACGACTCGAGATACCAGGCCGCTGCACACATCTGCGCCATTTTGGCGATCGGTACGATCGGAACCCGATTTCTGGTGGTGGAGCAGATCTATCTCGCCGTAGGGCGAACCGAGTTGTTGCCTGCAGCGACGCTGCCGCGGGTGCTTGTGATCCTTCTCGGGCTGCCCATTGGCTATCACTTCGCAGGGCTCGATGGCGCTCTCGCCGCCATCGCGCTGAGCTCCTTCGTCAATTGGCCGCTCGCCATCTGGTTCAGGGCAAAAAACGGCTTGAACAACGTCCTCAACGATGTCGTGCTGCCCATCGCCATCGGGATCGGTCTGGCCTTAGGTTATGGGCTGACTCGAATCATGGCCTGAGCGCAGATCCGAACCTTGGGCAGCCTCGCGTCGCACCGGCGCACTGGCGCCGGAGCGAGCCCACTTACGCCGCGCTGGCCACAAAGTGCGGGTTGTCGAAACCCGGTTTTCCGTAACTCAAATCGACACCGGCCAGCGTTTCGACCTTGCCGCCCGCCGCCGCGAGCACCGCATGGCCTGCAGCGATGTCCCACTCCATCGTGCGCCCGAGCCGTGGGTAGAGGTCGGCCTCGCCCGCCGCGACGAGACAGAGCTTGAGCGACGAGCCGGCGTTGGCCAAGGCGGCCACCTTGCGCCCGGCGAGAAATTGATCGAGCGCAGCGGCGTCGCCATGTGAACGGCTGGCCACCACGGTCAGCCCTTCGGACGGCACGGGCCGGCAGCGGATGGGCCGTCGGCCTTGAGCATCTTCGAGGTAGGCGCCCTGGCCGGCCTGCCCCGCAAACAAACGGTTGAGCGCCGGCGCCAGCACCACGCCCAGCGTGGGCCTGCCGTTCTCGATGAGCGCGATGTTCACGGTGAATTCGCCATTGCGGTTGATGAACTCCTTGGTGCCGTCGAGCGGGTCGACAAGCCAGAATCGATCTCCCACCTGCGGGATGTGCCCGGCCGACACGGCCTCTTCGGCCACGATCGGGATGTCGGGCGTCATCAGGCGCAGCGCTGCGGTGATCACCTCTTCGGCCCGTTCGTCGGCCTCTGTCACCGGGGAGGCGTCTTCCTTGCCACGTGAGCTGAAGTCCGTCTGGTAGATCGCCAGGATCACCTGCCCGGCATCTCGGGCGATGCGGGCGATGGCTTCGAGCCATTGATCTGATGGGGTGGGGAGGGGAGCCACAAGTTTCCTTTGATAAATGCTGCAGTTGAACCGGGAGCGCACAAAGTTCTTCACGAGCCCGCGGGTCATGTCGCCCGGGAGCATGCGATGCGCATTTGCTCGCGACAAGCCCCTGAAGCAATGGGTCCGGTGCCTCTGGTGCTCAAACCTGCGAAACAGCTCCACCGATTCGTGATTTGGTGCGACTTTCTGTTCGCCCCACCAAGTTGAGGGGAAGCGCAAACCAGAGGCGTTGGGTTAATGTGCGCAAAGTTCTTAACTATCTTGCTGAGACATTAAACATTTATGAGCCGAGTATGAATTTCAACCCAACCACCTTCTTGCCATGACCCGCACCATTGCCATCGTCGGCGGCGGCCTGAGCGGCACGCTCACAGCCGTGCACCTGATGCGGCGCGCGGTCGAAGCCGATTTGCGCATCGTGCTCATCAACCGCTCCGGCCTGCTCGCACGGGGCGTCGCCTACGGCACCCGCAGTGCCGACCATGTGCTCAACGTGCCTGCGGCACGCATGAGCGCTTTCGAGGCCGACGAGGGCCACTTCCTGCGGTACGCACAGCAGCGCGAAGCCGGCCTGCAGGGGGGCAGCTTCGTACGCCGCGAGCTGTATGGCGACTACCTCGAATGGGCGCTGCACACCGCCCACGAGGCACTGCCCCAACCACAACGCTTCGAACACCGGTGTGAGCATGTGCACTCTCTCGAGACCCGAATTGACGGCGCCGTGCTGCACTTCGGCGACGGAGCTGCCCCACTGCACGCCGACCGCGTGGTGCTGGCCCTCGGTCATTTTTCGCCGGCCGATCCACGCTTGGGTGACCCCACCGCACTCGGCAGCCCGCTCTACGTGCGCGACCCCTGGCAGCACGACGCCCTGGCTGATGTGCCCGCCGACGCACCGGTGCTGATGCTCGGCAGCGGCCTGACCATGGTCGACGTCGCCCTGGCCCTGGAAGCACACGGCCACCGCGGCCCGCTGGTGGCGCTTTCGCGCCGTGGCCTGCTGCCGCAAGCGCACCGCACCGGCGGCGCGCCGCCCATCGGCATCGCGCTGCCCGGCGAATTGCTGGCCCGCCCCGCAAGGCTGCAAAACTGGCTGCGCCTGATCCGCGAGCAATGTGACGCGCTCGCCGCGCAGGGCACCGACTGGCGCGAAACGCTGGCCTCGCTGCGCACCGCCACACCCGCCCTCTGGCAGCGGCTGGACGAGCGCCAGCGGGCGCAGTTTCTGCGCCACTTGCAAACCTATTGGGACGTGCACCGTCACCGCCTCGCACCGGCACTCAACGATCGGCTGCAGGCCTTGCTGCAACAAGGCCGGCTGCGTGTGCAAGCCGGGCGGCTGCAAGCCCTGCGTCCCCAAGGGTCCGACGCGCTCGATGCCATCTACCGCCCCCGCGGTGGGGGCGGCCTTGTCACGCTGCCGGTGGCCCGTGTGATCAACTGCACCGGCCCCAGCACCAACCTCAAACAGGCACGCGAACCGCTGATGCAATCTTTGCTGACACGCGGCTTGGCCACGCCCGACCCGCTGGGCCTGGGCCTGGCCACCGGCGACGATTACACGCTGCTGAATGCGCAGGGCCAGTCCTCGAATGTGTTGCGTTACATCGGCCCGTTTCTGCGGGCACGCTACTGGGAATGCACGGCGGTGCCCGAGCTGCGCGTGCACGCCAAG
Source organism: Rhizobacter sp. (assembly GCF_031412075.1). GTDB lineage: Bacteria > Pseudomonadota > Gammaproteobacteria > Burkholderiales > Burkholderiaceae_C > Rhizobacter. Next base: position 2,362 of record NZ_JANOCG010000520.1, on the reverse strand, counting down.
GCCCTGGCCGATACGCTGTGCGCCGAACACGTCGCCTTCGAGACAATAAATGTTTAATCAGACTGCATGAGCTCCGAGACAAGCGTCAACCTTGAACAATGGAATGCCCGCCGCAGGTTGGCCGTGGAGTTGCGCGTGGCCGGGCGATCCCTGGCCGACGTCCGGCGTGAAACCGGCCTCAGCGCACCCACCGTGATCGCGGCGCACAAGGCTTACCTCAGCGGCGGCTGGCCCGCCGTGCCGGTCAAAGGGCGTGGGCGCCAGCACGGGGTCGGGCGTGTCCTCGATGCCACGCAAGAGCACGCGGTTCACACCGCCCTGCTGCAGGCTCCCGAGGCGGTGGGAGCCACCGCCGGTGTCTGGACCTTGGCCCACGCGGCGCAGTGGATACAAGTCCGCTTCGGGCTGCAGATGGAAGACCGCACCTTGTCGCGCTACCTCGTGCGCTGGGGTTTGGCACTCGATCCTTGGCGGCAGGCTGCCCAGGCCACGCCGCAAGGCACCGCTTGGTGGGCGGATGTGTTGCCAACCCTGACCAAAGCGGCCCGCTCACGCGGTGCACAAGTGGTGTGGTGCTGCGCCACGCCCGTCGGCGTGGACGGCGCAGCCACCTTGATGCGCGCGCAAACCTTCAAGGGCCGCATGGCCTGGCGTTGCCTCGAAGGTCCGCTCGACGCAGCCGCCCTGTCGCACTGCCTGTCTCAGCTGGCCGACACGCTGGAGGCACCTCTGTGTGTCGCCCTCAACGCGCCTCAGTTGCCGGGCCCGGCGTCGCCCGCAGACGCAGCGTCGCGAGTCGCGGTATGGGACTGCCCCATTGGTGCCGACACCACGCAGGCCTCGCCCACGCCCGCACAACAAACCTCTGCGCCCGCACCGATGCGCCCAGCCCACACCCCCACCCCCGTTTCGACCCGCAGCGAGACTGCCGTTGCCATGAACAACAACAAACTGACCCACCTGCAGCGCCTGGAGGCCGAGAGCATCCACATCCTGCGCGAGGTGGTGGCCGAATGCGAAAAGCCGGTGATGCTCTACTCGATCGGCAAGGACAGCTCGGTGATGCTGCATCTGGCGCGCAAGGCCTTCTACCCCGCGCCGCCGCCCTTCCCGCTGCTGCACGTCGACACCACCTGGAAGTTCCGCGAGATGTACGCCATGCGCGAGCGCATGGCCGCCGAGCTCGAGATGGAGCTGCTCGTGCACCACAACCCCGAAGCCATGTCGCTCGGCGTCAACCCCTTCGTGCACGGCTCGCAGATCCACACCGACATGTGGAAGACACAAGGCCTGAAACAGGCGCTCGACAAATACGGCTTCGACGCAGCCTTCGGCGGTGCGCGGCGCGATGAAGAAAAATCTCGCGCGAAGGAACGCATCTTCTCGTTCCGTTCGACCCAGCACCGCTGGGATCCGAAGAACCAGCGGCCCGAGCTCTGGCATCTGTACAACGCGCGCCTGCACAAGGGCGAGTCGATGCGTGTGTTCCCCATCTCCAACTGGACCGAGCTCGACATCTGGCAGTACATCCACCTCGAAAACATCCCCATCGTGCCGCTCTACCTGGCCAAGGAGCGCCCGGTGGTCGAGCGCGATGGCTCGCTGATCATGGTCGACGATGAGCGCATGCCGCTGCGCCCCGGTGAAACCCCGCAGATGCGCAGCGTGCGCTTTCGCACCTTGGGCTGCTACCCGCTCACCGGCGCGGTGGAATCGACCGCGCGGACCCTGCCCGAGATCATCCAGGAGATGCTGCTCACACGAACCTCGGAGCGACAGGGCCGCATGATCGACCACGACTCCTCGGGGTCGATGGAAAAGAAAAAACAAGAAGGCTATTTCTAAGCCACCGCACTGCACCGGAGCACCGACACATGGCCCACGTATCCGACCTCATCTCGACCGACATCGAGCAATACCTCAAAAAGCACGAGCACAAGAGCCTGCTGCGCTTCATCACCTGCGGCAGCGTCGACGACGGCAAGAGCACCCTCATCGGCCGCCTGCTGTACGAGTCGAAGATGCTGTTCGACGACCAGCTGGCCGCCATCGAGGCCGACTCCAAGAAGTGGGGCACCCAGGGCAGCGAGATCGACTTCGCGCTGCTGGTCGACGGCCTGGCCGCCGAGCGCGAGCAGGGCATCACCATCGACGTGGCCTACCGTTACTTCGCCACGGACCAGCGCAGCTTCATCCTGGCCGACTGCCCCGGGCACGTTCAGTACACCAAAAACACGGTGACCGGCGCGTCCACGGCGGATGCCGTCGTCGTACTCATTGACGCCCGCAAGGGTGTCCTGGAGCAGACGCGCCGGCACCTGTCCGTCCTGCAGCTGCTGCGGGTGGCGCACGTGATTGTGGC